>NZ_JBJGYW010000014.1:0-123960 GCF_054050215.1 Geodermatophilus sp. SYSU D01186
GGGGCCGCCGACACCGCGGTCCAGGACGCACCACCGAGGCCGCGCACCCCCGCTGGGGGGGGGGGGGGGGGGGGGGGGGGGGGGGGGGGGCGGCGCCCCCCCCCCCCCCCCCCCGGGGCCGCACGACGGCGGGCCACCGGGCGCCGGGGCGCCGACGTCAGGTCACTCGAACTCGGCGTCGGCGATGTCCAGCGAGCAGCTGCAGCAGCACGTGGTGCAGCCCTCGGCGACGCCGATCTCCTCGAGGGACTGGATGTCCTCGGCGACGACCTCGAACGCGAACTCGGGCATGGTTCCTCCTGGGGTGTCGAGCGGTGTCCGACGCGGGGTGCGGGGCACCGGTGGAGCAGAGTGCGGAACGGACCCCGTGATGCCACGGACGACCGTGGGATCCGGCGGCGCGTCGCGGCGCGGCACACCTGCGGCGGTCCGGGGTGCGGTCTGGGCTACTCGTACGGGGCGTGCGGCACGTCGACCGACGAGGTCGTCGTCGTGGTCGTGGCGCCCTCGGCGACCGCGATCTCCTCGAGGCTCTCCACGGTCTCCGAGACGACCTCGAACGTGGCTTCCGACATGACTTCTCCTGAGGTGTGGAATGGTGGCGGACGACCATTGCCCGGCACCGGGTGCGGTGGCGCAGGAATGGCGGTCGCCTGGAGCGGCGCCATTCCGGTCGTGATGGAACAGCGCCGGCAACCGCCCGGTGGCCGCGACTCCGCAGGCCACCGGGCGGCGCGCTCAGTGCCGGGTCACTCGAACTCGACGTCCGAGATCTCGAGCGAGGAGGTGCTGGTCGAGGTGGTGCAGCCCTCGGCGACGCCGATCTCCTCGAGGTTCTGGACGGCCTCGGCGACGACCTCGAACGTGAACTCCGACATGGGTTCTCCTGGGTTTCTCGGGATCGTCACCCACGTGTGTGGGCGACACCGAGAACGGTAGGGAAATGGTCGGGACCGGCACATCACGGGATACCGGGGTCTTTCCCCGCCGAGATCCCTGGGAACGCCGACGGCAGCAGCGTCAGGCTCACCCGCGAGCCCGGGTCGCCGAGGCCCGCCACGGCACGCGCGACCGCGCCGGCGTCCACGGCCGCGAGCTGCGCCGGGTAGGCGGCGACCTCCGCGGGGTCCAGGCCGGCGACGGCGTAGGAGCACGCGCGGACGACCCGGTCCCGGGCGGTGCGCAGCGCGCGGTGGTGGTCGACCAGCAGGCCGTCGACGGCCGCCTGCACCGCCGCGGCCGGCACGCCCCCGGCGAGCCGGGCCAGCGCGGCGTCCATCGCCGCGGCCGCCCGCCGCACGTCGGCGGGATCGCACTCGAACAGGGCCGCGAGGTACCCGGCGTCGGCCATCTCCCGGCCGAACGCCGCGCAGGAGTAGGCCATGGACCCCAGCTCCCGGGCCAGCAGGCCGTCGTGCCCGCTGAGCAGCGCGCACGCGACGTGCACCGCGGCCCGGCGGGGGTCACGCAGGGGCAGACCCGGGCTGCCGACCAGGTGCACGGCGCGGCTGCCGCCGACGGGCACCCGCACGGCGTGCGGGGCCGGTGGCGGGGGCGGCGGGCCGGCGGGGTGACGGCCGGGCCGGAAGGGCGTCCCCGGCCAGTCCGCCGGCGGCAGCCCGGCCACCGCCACGACGGGAGCGGCGGTCCGCGCCTCCTCCGCGGCGGCGACGACCTCGTCGAGGGTGCAGGTCGCGACCGCCCGCTGCCGGTCCGCCGGCGGGTGCCCGTAGCGGTGGGTGGGGCCGAACACCGCGGCCGGGAGCAGGCCGGCGCCCGGCCCGCGGGACCGGTCGGCCGCCTGCAGGGCGGCCAGACAGCGGGGCCGCACCCGCGCCAGCGCCGCGCCCGTCGGAACCGGCACCGTGGCGAGGCCGCCCGCGCCCCGGAGCCCGCCGGGCAGGGCGTCGACCTGGACGCCCAGCAGGTCGAGGGTGACCAGGGCGTCGCTGAGCCGGTCCGGCCCGGCGGCCGCGTCGGCCCACAGGGCGGCGAGCAGTGGGGCCAGCCGCTGCGTCGCCGGCGACAGCGCCCGGAGCGGCACCGCGACCGCCAGGGCGGCGAGCGGGCCCGGCGGGGGGAGCACGGGGAGGACGACGGCGTCGTCCGGAGGGCGGCCGGTCACCGGAGCCCCGCCCAGCCCGACCGCCAGCGGGCCAGCTCGGCGGCGAGGTCCGCGGGCCCGGTTCCCACGACGGCGCCGGCCCGGGCGTCCGGGGACGTCGCCGTGCCGTGGTGCCACCACTCCTCGGCGGCGCGCACCGCCACGGCGGGCACGTCGTCGGCGTCCCGGAGCTCGCGGATGCGGGCGGCCGACACGAGGGCGGCGGAAGCCCCCGGGTCGCCGAGCAGGTCCAGCGTGCCGTCCACGGCCCTCAGCACGTGCTCCACCGCGTGCGCGGCGGAGCCGGCGCCGCTCAGCACGGCCCAGGTGAGCCGCCGGTCCCCCATGCGCAGCGACGTGGTCACCAGGCCGGTCGCCTGGCGCAGCACCCGGCCGGCCAGCGCGGTCGCGACGGTCGGCTCCGGCGGATCTCCGGGCGTGGCCCAGCCGACGCCGTGGGCGACCGGCCGGCCGGGGAGCCGGACCTCCACGACCGCGGCGCGGTCCCCGTCCCCAGCGGCGGGTGGCCGGTTGCCGCGGGAGCGGGGCACGGGCGTCCCCGGCTCCGCGACGTCGTCCCCGGCGACGACGACCAGCGCGTGCTCCGGCCGGTACCAGCGCCGGTGGTACCGGCCGGCACACCGGGGGGTGAGCCGGTCCACGACCTCCGGGTCGCCGAGGGTCGGGTGGGCGTGGGCGGTGCCGGCCCACAGCCGCGCGAGCAGCGCCTGCTGGACCGCCCACGCCACCTCGTGCTCGCGCTGGGCCCGTTCCTGGCGGATCGCGGCGACCTCGCCGGCCAGCACGTCCGGGTCGACCGTCAGGTCGTCGAGGGCGCGGAGCAGGTCCCGGACGGCCGCCTCGGTCCGGTCCGGGCGGACGAGGAGGGTGTACGTGGTCGCGTCCCTGCCGGTCGCCGCCGCCACGGGGAGGCCGCGCAGCGACGACCGGACGACGAGGTGCTCCAGCGCGTGCGCGACGCCGCGTTCGCCGGTCCGCTCCAGCCCGCTGCCGACCGCGACGCGGAGCAGGACGGCGGTGACCGCGGCCCCCGGGACGGGCACCCGCAGCACCGCGGGAGCGCTCACGCGGCCGGCTGGAGCACCAGCAGGGTCTGCGCCAGGAGGCGCTCCTCGCTGTCGACGGCGCACATCACCCAGTCGCCGGGGCCGATCTCCGGGTTGTCCTCGAGCGGCACGTCCAGCACCGCGACGGGGTGGGCCGGGGTGCACAGGAACTCCGGGCGCCGGATGATCCCGACGGCCTGCCAGGCCAGGACGATCCGCTGGTCGGTGTCGAGCTGCCCGAGCCGGACGGTGAAGCGCAGCACGCGCCGGCCGTCGTCGTCCTCCGTCTCCTCGGCCGTGGCGTCGGCCACCGGGAGCGGCGACACGTACCGGCCGGTGAAGGGGAACGTGAGAACCCGGCCGCGGTCGTCGAAGGCGAAGGACTGCATCCCGAGCATCCGGTCGTACTGGTCGTAGACGGCCGCGTGGCAGTAGTCGCGGGTGGTGCCGTCGAAGAGGACGAGCAGCTCCGAGGTCGCGTCGGGGTCCTCCGGCGTGAGGGTGTGCAGGCGCAGCCGCACCTCCTCGCGGTCGATGAAGGTGAACCGGTGGCTGACGACGGTCGGGCCGGGAACCCCGTCGTGGCGGCTCGTGAAGCGCAGCCGCACGCCGGTGCCGGCCACCGTGGCGTCGGCCTGGCAGCTGACCGGAGGGGCGGCCGGCGCGGCGCGGTGCCGGCCGAACACCTCCCCGATGTCCGAGGTGGTGGCGAAGTCGGAGTTGCGGACCATCGAGACGAGGGGTCGGGCGACGAGTGCGGGCACGGTGGTCTCCTGACGGGTCACGGGAGCGGGTGCGGGAAGGGGTTGTCGGGGCGGCCGGGGAAGCCGAGCGCGGCAGGCAGGTCGTGCAGCCGGCGTCCGCCGAGGAAGCGGTACCGGTGCACCCCGGCGAGGTGCTGGAGGCCCGGCACCAGCACGCGGACGACGGAGACGCCCAGCTGCGCGGCGTCCGGGGTGGTCAGGTCGACGACGTAGACGGTGGAGCCGAGGGCGGCCAGCTCGGCGACGAGCCGCTCGAACACGGCGGCCGGGTCGCCGTCGGCCGGGGCCGGGTACCGGCGGGCCGGGCGGAGGGGCCGGGGTGGCTCGGTGGGGTGGACCAGGTACCCGGCCCGTTCCCGCAACTCCGGCCGCTTCGTGTAGAGCACGGCGTGCTTGTTGAACTCGTCGACGTCCGAGAAGTCCTCGCGCGGCTCCCAGTCGCGGAACTCGCGCAGCAGCAGCCGGCGGACGAAGGTCTGGCCCTGCGCCGCCTCGAGGAACGCCTTCTCCACGGCGGCCGGCAGCTCGGTCCGGCACGCGCTGCCGAAGGACAGGACGTGCTCGCGTCCGTGCCGGTACTCCATGACCGCCGCCACGACCGGGACGCTGGTGTCCAGCGACAGGTCGGCGAACCGGACGCTCCACCGCGACCGGTCGGCCAGGTGCCCGGAGACCGCCGCCGAGGCGCGGACCGCCTCGGCGGGCACCTCGCGGGGCGGCAGCCGGTGCAGCCAGGAGATGGCCAGGGCGTCGCGCTCCAGCACCTCCTGCAGGCCGGACAGGGCGGCGGCGGCCGCGGTCGGGCCGGCGGCGAGGCCGGTGGAGATGGACGGCGCAACCTCGGCCTCCTCGCGGGCCCGGCGGTAGGGCACGTACACCTGCCCGGCGGGGACCCAGACCGGCCGCCGGTCGGGATGGCGGACCGCCCGGACCCAGCGCACCGGGGTGTCCGCGGTGAAGGGCGCGAACCCGAGGCCGGGGTCGGCGTGCTGCTCCGGGGAGAAGAAGGCGAAGGAGTCCGGGTGCGCCGCCTCCTCGTCGAGGTCCCGCCAGGTGGACAGCCGGAACCGGGTGCGGTCGTAGACGCCCGCGGCGTACCGCTCGACGGACTCCCCGAGCGCGGCGGAGGCCGCCGCGGACCGGGTGAAGCCCGCCCCGCCGTTGATGGTGACCCGCTGCGCCGGCCGGAACTGGCCGAAGTCCGCCGAGACGCTGCTGCTGAGGTAGATCCGCGGTCCGCTGTCGGCCTGCCGCAGGGTCAGCCGGTGGACGACGCCGGTGAGCGGGTCCTCGGCGTCCTCCAGGCCGGCGACGCGGCGGACCGGGGCGTCGTGCGCCCGCCGGGCGGCACCGCAGCCGGGGCAGTCGGCCACCACCAGCAGCGGGTGGGCGGTGGTCTGGAGGTCCCCGGTGTCCAGCCAGGTCAGCCGCCCGCCGGGGTCGGCGTCCGGGTCGTCGAGCCACCTCCGGCCGTGCCACCCGGCCAGCCCGGTCAGGTGCAGCGCCAGCGCGGGCGCGACGGCCGGCACGAGCGGCTGCGCGCCGGTGGCCGCCAGGTGCTCCTCGTACGCCGTGCGGGTCCGACCGTGGACGTCGTTGCTGTACAGCCGCAGCCGCAGGCAGTCCAGGCAGGCCCCCACCGCGTCCGGCGTCCAGACCGGCGCCACGAAGGCGTGCCGGGAGGAGACCAGGCCGAAGGGCAGGTGCGGCACCCCGCGACCGACCAGGTCCCGGGCGAGCGCCGTCGTCCGGGGATCGGCCAGGGACGCGACCGCGAGCAGGACGAGCGCCGGCGGGTCGGCGGGGAGGTCGTCGAGCCGGCGCACCCCCAGGGCCTCTGCCGCCGGGCCGGCGAGCGCCGGCGCGCCGGCCACCGCGATCGCCGGCGCCGGCCGGGGGTCCTCCGGCGCCCCGGGCTCCCCGAGCAGCCCCTCGGCGCGCAGCCCGGCGAGCAACTGCCGGACGCCGTCGGGGGCCGGCTGGGGGTTGCGCACGAGGTCGGGCAGCGTCCGCCCCCGGATCCGCCGGACGCCGTCGGGGGTCTCGACGAATCCGTTCTCGTCGTCCACGGCGTGCAGGAGGACCTGCGGCAGCAGGTGCAGCGCGTCGTTCCGGGCGGTGGTCATGCGGCTCCTCGGGCGCGCGGGGCGAGCAGGGTGAGGTACACGGCGGCCTCGTCGAGCCCGTCGACGCCGACCAGCTCGTTGAAGAAATCGTCGACGAACGCGATCATCGGGTGGGCCACCAGGCCGAGGCCGCCCGCGACCAGCACGAGGCTCTGCGCCAGGTGCCCGGAGTCCAGGTGCGCCATCCGGTAGCTGCGCTCCCAGTACTTCCACCGCAGCCGCCGCAGCGAGGCGACGTGGACCACCAGCGCCGCCGCGTCCGCCGCCCGCTCGGGGTAGCCGACGTGCGCGACGACCTCGTCGGCGGGGACGTCGTCCCGGACCGACTGCAGCTCGTGCCGGCGCGGGTCGTAGTAGTACAGCCCCGGCGCCACGCCCTCGACCCGCTGGACGTAGAGGAACAGGTCGGTCGAGTAGAGGCCGCCGGCAGCGGGCGTGGCCCGCATGGGGATGTGCACGTCGGTGCCCTGCAGGCCGGCGCTGCCGGTCACCCCGCACGTGAAGTGCAGCAGGTGGCCGAGGTCGGCCTGGGTCAGCGGGCCGGCGTCCATGGCCGCCCAGGAGCGGCGACCGGCGATGCACTCCTCGACCGGCCGGGTCCGCGCGGCGCGGTCCCGCGGCAGGAGGTACCGGCGGACCGCGTACCGGTGGTCCCGCACAGGGGTGGCCAGCAGGCGCTGCAGGGCCGGCGCCATCCGGCTGAGCTCGACCGGGGGCATGTCCCGGTACAGCGTCCCGATCTTGGAGTGCTCGTGGTAGAGCCGGGACAGCTCGGCGCGCCGCGGCTCGTAGGAGAAGCCCAGCTGCGCGGGGGCGTCCAGGCCCAGGGCGCAGACGTCGGGGGGCGCCCACGGCCCGGTGCCCCGGGTCGCGGGCGCGGGCAGGACCTGTGCCTCGACCGCGACGGCCGACGCCGGGCCGGGGAGCGGGCGGTGGCGGGCGGTGCGGCCGGACGCCCGGAGGGCGGCCCGCAGCCGGGCCAGGTCGCTGCCGGCGGTGGGATCCGCGGCGGGTGCGCCGGCCGGGCGGGGTGCGCCCACCGGCCCCGGGACGTCGACCGGCTCGCCCGGGGAGCCGGCGAGCAGCGCGACGGCGAGGGCCTCCACCGCGCGCCACACCGCGGCTCCGGCGGCCCGGTCCGGATCGAGGTGGCAGGCCGCCCCGCGGACCGCGTGCGGTGCCGCGGGCAGGACGAGGACGGCGGCGACGGTCGGGACCGGCGCGACGCCCTCCACCAGCCAGGCGTCGACCCGGGCACCGATCCGGCCGAGCGCCGCCAGCAGGTCGCGCGTGCCGGGGTCGGCGGCGGCCTGCCAGTCGGTCAGCGGGCACCAGCGGCCGGCGTCCAGCCGGGGCAGCGCCTGGGCGAGCACCTCGGCCAGCAGGGCGCGCAGCAGGGCGCTGGCGCCGTCCGGGCCGCAGCCGGCGCTGCTGCGTTCCGCGCGGTCGCCGCCGGTGTGCCGGAGCCCGGCGGCGAGCTCCGCCGCCCGCTGCGCGGCGGCGGCGGCCGTGCCGCCGGCCGCGATGCCCAGCAGCGGCACCGGCCGGGCGGCCAGGTCGATGACGTCGCGGCCCTGCTCCGGGGGGACGAGGGCGGTGAGGTGGACGGGCAGGTGGACCGGGGCCGGCAGCGGCCGGGTCCCGTACCCCAGGCTGCCGGCGACCTCCGACCAGCGGGCCGGGTCGGCAGGGAGCGTCGACGCGGTCACCTCAGACCTCCTGCCACGCCTGGACGCGCGCCCCGGTGCGCCCGCAGTCGGGGCACGTGGGATCCCGCCACACGCGCGTGGTCCCCTGCTCGAGACGCTCGGTGTCGACCACGGTCAGCCCGCCCCACGGGTGGTGCGGCCCCACGGGGACGGCCGTGCGCAGGACCATCTGGGTGAGCACGCCGCCGGCCCAGGCGAGGGTGCCGGGCTGCAGCGAGGTCCAGGCGCAGGACGGCGGCCCGCCGGCCGGTCGCGGTGCGGCCGGCCGCGCCTGCCGGGGCACCTCCAGGCAGCGGAGGCAGGCGGCCTCCCCTGGAGCGGTCCACGGCCCGATGCGGATGGTCCGCGGGCCGACCAGCACCGGCACCCACCGCTCGCCGGCCGCGCACCAGGCGCGGTTGGCGGCGCGGAGCACCGGGTCCTCGTCGGGCGTGCGGTCGTCGGCGCAGGTCGCGACCACGACCGCCAGCGCGCCGGCCCGTGGCCGGGACCCGGGGGCGCCGTCCTCCACCGGCCGGACCTCGCCGACGCCCAGGCCCGCGTCCCGGAGCAGCCGCGCCCAGGGGCCGGTCACGGCCGGCGGTCCCCAGAGGTCCACCGGCCGCTGACGGACGCCCCGGTAGAGGGCGTCCGGGGAGGCCGACCGCCGGCACAGGTACGCGTACAGGCGCACGTCCGCCGCCGACTGCAGCAGGGGGGCGACGTCGTCCCCGGGGAAGAGGAGGGCGCCGGCCGACCGGAGGAACGCCAGGTGGGGCACCAGCGCCGCCGCCTCGGGTGCGGGCAGCTGTTCCTCCAGGGGCGCCGCCCGGCGCAGCCGCGGGAGGACGTCGTCGACCAGCCGCTGCAGGACGGCGGTGCCCCCGCCGCCGGCCTCGACGGTCACGCTGCGGGCGCCGGTGTCGAGGCGGCAGCGCCCGTCCGCGGAGACCGACAGCCGCACGTCGGGTGCGGCCACGACCGGTCCGTCGGGAACGGCGGGGGGAGGGGGGCCGGAGGGGGTCACGGAGCGCTCCAGGGGGTGGGGGCCGCACCTGCCGTGCGGTGCTCCAAGGGTCGGTGGGCGGAGGCGCCGCGCCGACCACGGGAACCGTGGTCCTCCCCCACGGTTCCCCGTGGTCCTGCCGGGAACTGGCTCGAACCCCTTGACACATACATGCGTGCATGTATGTTTCCCCCATGCGACGCACCCAGGCCGAGGCAGCGCAGACCCGCACGGCGATCCTCCGCGCGGGCCTGACGGTGTTCGCCCGCCGTGGGTTCACCGCCGCGACCCTCGCCGAGATCGGCGCCGCCGCGGGCCTCACCCGCGGCGCCGTCTACCACCACTTCTCCGACAAGGCCGACCTCTACCTCACCGCGGTGACCGAGGCGTGGGCCGAGCAGCTGGAGGCACTCGGCCCCGGGCTGGCCGGCCCGGGCGACGCGGCCGACCGGCTGCGGGCCTTCCTCACCGCCTTCTCCACCGCGCTGCGGTCGGACCCGGCCTTCCAGGAACTGCTCACCGTGACCGTCGGCGGGGTGGACTCGCCCTCCACCTCCGCCGAGGGGCACGACGTCAAGGGCAAGGCGCTGGCCGGGCTCCTCGGCCAGCTCACCGACGTGTGCGAGGAACTGCGCGACGCCGGCCGCCTCCGTCCGGCGCTCGCGCCGACGGCGGCCGCGCGCGCCGTCCTCGCGACGCTCAGCGGCACGGTGCTGCTGAGCACCGTCGACCCCGGGCTCGTCTTCGACAGCGACGACGGCGTCGCGGCACTGACCGACGCCACGCTGCACGGGCTCCTGGTCGACCCCACCTGACCCTCCCGGGCCCGCGGGCCCGCCGCCCCCTCAGGGGGAACCGTGGCACTCCCCAGCTCCTCTCCCCGGCGCCCCGGCCTGGCCGGCCTCGCCGACCTCGTGGTCGCGCGGCGGCGCACCGTGCTGGTGCTGGCCGCCGTCCTGGTCGGCCTGGCCGGCTGGTTCGGCAGCGGCGCCGTCGAGCACCTCTCCAACGGCGGGTACGTCGCCCGCTCGGCCGACACCGTCCGCGCCGACGAGGCGCTGAGCTCGGAGTTCGGCGTCGAGGCGACCAACCTCGTGCTCCTCGTCCGGGCGCCCGGCGACGTCGACTCCCCCGACGTCGCCGCGGCCGGCCGGGCCTTCACCGACCGGGTCCGCGCGTCCGACGGCGTCGGCTCCGCCGAGTCCTACTGGACGCTCGGCGACCCGGCGCTCCGGGCCACCGACGGCCGAGCCGCGGTCGTCCTCGTCCACCTCGCCGGGGACGAGGACCAGGCCCAGCGCACCGCGACCACGCTCGTGCCCCGGCTGACCGGGTCGCAGGACGGCCTGACCGTCTCGGCCACCGGTGAGGCCGAGGTGAACGCCGAGCTGGCCCACCACAGCGACCGGGACCTCGTGCGGGCCGAGCTGCTCGCCGCCCCGATCGTGCTGCTGCTCCTCCTCCTGGTGTTCCGGACGCCGATGGCCGCGCTCCTGCCCTTCGCCGTGGGCGTCATCGCGATCGTGCTGACCCTCGCCGTCCTGCGGGTCCTCGCCGCGGTCACCCCGGTGTCGGTCTTCGCGCTCAACCTGACAACGGCGCTGGGCTTCGGCCTGGCCATCGACTACAGCCTGTTCGTCCTCGTGCGGTTCCGCGAGGCGCGGGAAGGCGGGGCCGACCCGGCCGCCGCGGCCCGGGCCGCCGTCCGCTCGGCCGGCCGCACCGTGCTGTTCTCCGCGCTCACCGTCGCCTGCTGCCTGAGCGCCCTGCTGGTCTTCCCCCTGTACTTCCTGCGGTCCCTCGCCTACGCGGCGATCCCCGTCGTCCTCCTCGCCGGCACGGCGGCGCTGGTCGTCCTGCCGGCCGCGCTGGTCGCCGCCGGGCGCTGGATCGACGGCCCCGACGTCACCGCGCCGCTGCGCCGGCTGCTGCGCCGCTCGCGCCGCCCGGCCGAGCCCGTCTGGGGCCGGCTCGCCACCCTGGTCATGCGCCGCCCGCTCGTCGTGGCCGTGCCGGTGGTGGCGCTGCTGCTCCTCCTCGCCGCGCCGTTCACCCAGGCCCGGTTCGGGCTCACCGACGACCGGGTGCTCCCCCCGGGCGCGCAGGCCTCCACCACGGCACGGGAGATCGACCGCGAGTTCGACGCGGCCGTCCTCGACCCCATCACGGTCGTCGTCACGGGCGCCGACGCGACCGCCGTCGACGGCGCCGCCGCGGCGATCTCCCTGCTGCCCGACGTCCGCGAGGTCGACGCCGCCGCCGGTCGCTACGTCGACGGGACGCTGGTCGCCCCCTCGCCCGCGCCGCCGTCGGCCGCCCGCAGCGGCGAGGTGTCCCGCATCGTCGTCGTCCCCGCGGTGGAGCCGTTCTCCCCCGAGGGCGCCCGCCTGGTCCGGGAGCTGCGGGAGCTGCCGGTGCCGGCCACCGCCACCGGCTCGGCGGTCCTGTTCGTCGACACCAGCGACGTGATGGCCGGCCGGCTGCCGGCCGCGCTCGGCCTCATCGGCGCGGTCATGACCGTGCTGCTCTTCCTGTTCACCGGCAGCCTGCTGCTGCCGCTCAAGGCCATCATGTTCAACCTGCTGAGCCTGTCGGCGTCCTTCGGGGCGATGGTGTTCGTCTTCCAGGACGGCCACCTGCGCTGGCTGGTCGGCGACTTCGTGGTCTCGGGCTACCTGGACGTGACCGTGCCGGTGCTCATGTTCTGCGTGGCCTTCGGGGTCTCGATGGACTACGAGATCTTCCTGCTGTCACGGATCCGCGAGGCCCACCTGGAGACCGGCGACAACACCCGCGCCGTGGTCGAGGGCCTGGGCCGCACCGGCTCCCTCATCAGCGCCGCGGCGCTGCTCATCGGCGCCGTGCTGGTGATGCTGGCGACCTCCCAGGTGTCGCTGCTCAAGCTGCTGGGCGTCGGGCTCTTCCTCGCCGTGCTGATGGACGCCCTGCTCATCCGGGGCCTGCTGGTCCCGGCGTTCATGGCCCTGGCCGGCCGGGCCAACTGGTGGGCGCCCGCGCCGCTGCGCCGGCTCCACGCGCGGATCGGGCTGCACGAGGCCCCGTCCGCCCCTCCGCACGCCGCCCCGGCACCCGCCGCGCGGCCCCTCGTCACCACCTGACCCTCCCCCTGGAGTCCCCCATGCGTCGTCCAGCCGCCCTCGCCGTGGCCTCGATCGCCCTGGCCACCGACATGTTCGTCTACGGGGTCGCCATCCCCGTGCTCCCGATGATCGCCGCCCAGCACGGCGCCTCGTCCGCCACGGTGGGCGTCCTGTTCGCCTGCTACGCCGGCGCCCTGCTGGTGGCCACGCCCCTGGTGGGAGTGCTGGTCGACCGGTTCGGCCCCCGCACCCCCATGCTCGTCGGCCTGCTCGCCCTGGGCGCGGCCACGCTGCTGTTCGCCGGGGCCGACTCCTTCCCCGCCCTCGTCGCCGCCCGCGTGCTCCAGGGCGGGGCCGCCGCGGTCTCGTGGGTCGCCGGGTTCGCCCTCGTCGCCGCCGTCTACCCGGCGGCCGAGCGCGGGCGGCCGATGGGCATCGTGCTCTCGGCCACCGGCATCGGGCTCCTCCTCGGTCCGGTCGTCGGCGGCGTGCTCGGCGAGCACGCCGGGACGGCCGCCCCGTTCTACGTCGCGGCCGCGCTGGCGGTCCTGGACGGCGTGGCCCGGCTCGTGTGGGTCCGGGACGTCCCGCACGTCCGGCGGGAGCCCTCGGCCGAGGTCTACCGGCACCCGCGCACCCCGCTGCTGATCGGGCTGACCGCGACCGGGGCCGGGCTGCTGGCCTTCCTCGAGCCGATCGTGCCGCTCGAGGCCGCCGCCCGGTTCGGCGCCACGCCCCAGCAGATCGGCCTGGTCTTCACCGGCGCCGTGCTCGTCGGCGCCCTGGTGGCACCGGTCAGCGGCACGCTCGCCGACCGGCTCCCCCGCCCCGCCCTCGCCGGCGGCGGCGCCCTGCTGGCCGCGCTGGGGCTCGTCGTGGTCGCGTTCGCCGACTCGCTGTGGGGGCTGGCCGCCGGGGTGGCCGTCACCGCCACCGGGGCGCAGGGCGTCCTGGCGCCGACGCTGGTCCTGATCAGCGAGCTCGCCGAGAGCCAGCACCCGGCCGCCTACGGCGCCGCCTACGCGATGTACAGCCTCGCCTACACGGCCGGCCTCATGGTCGCGCCGCTCGCGGCCGGGCTGGGGGCGGAGACCCTCGGCTTCCGGGGCGCCGCCCTCGCCGGTGCGGGCATCGCCGCCGTGGCCGCCGCAGCCGCCGCCGCGAGCCGGCGCCGGACGCCGGCGCACGCGGCGCGCCGTTCGCCGGGTCGTTCCGCGCGCGGCGGTATCTGAGGGCCGCCCCGCTCCCTCTCCAGTGCACCTGTCGGATGCGGGACTCGGCTCGGGTGGAGGCGGTGCGGGATGTCGGGAACGGTGCTGCTGTGGGGTGACTGGCCCGGCCTGGGCGAGGCCGACGCCGGCCGCGACGGCGTCACCGTCGTGCGGTGCCGGGACCTGCGCTCGCTGCCGGCCCTGCTGGCCGCCACGGGGGCGGACTGGCTGCTGGTCGGCCAGGGCGTGGACGACCACGAGATCCAGCGGGCGGTGTGGGCGGCGCGGGCCGTGCGCGAGCAGGTGCAGCTGGCGGTCCTCGGCCCGCCGAACGAGTGGCGCCGCTGCGAGAACTGGGTCCGCCGGGGATGCCACGTCTACCTGGAGTGGGGCTCGGACCTCGGGCGCCTGGTCGAGGCGATGCGGGCGTCGAGCGTGCTCGGCGTCTGCGTCATCGGGGCGGTGTTCCACCACCTGCTCCGCAGCCGCCACGCCGGCCCGGTCCCGCAGCTGACCCGCCGCGAGCGGGAGGTGCTCCTGCTGGTCGGGCGGGGCCTGCGCAACCACGACATCGGCCGGGCCCTGCACATCAGCGAGAACACCGTCGAGTACCACCTCCGCCACCTGTTGCTGAAGTTCGGGGCGCGGAACCGGACCGAGGCCTACGACCGTGCCACCGCGCTGGCGCTGGTCTGACCGGCTGAGGAGGTCGTGACCGTGAACCCCCGCCACGCTGCGCCGGAGAACCGCGGCCGCCGGCTGCGCCGGTCCGTGCTCTCCGGCGGCGCGGCCGTGCTCGTGCTGACCGGGGCGACGGCGGTGACCCTCGGCGTGCGGGCCGCCGACGGCTGCGATCCGCACCGCGCCGTGCTGGAGGTGGCGGCGTCCCCGGACATCGCCCCCGCGGTCACCCGGACCGCGCGCGGGCTGGTGGACGCCGCCGGCTGTCCCGAGGTGCGGGTGCGGGCGAGGAGCACGGCGGAGGTCCTCGCCGACGCCCGGCACGACCGCGGCCGGGTGCCGGGTGTCTGGATCCCGGACTCCTCGCTGTCGGTGGAGCAGGCCCGCGCGGCGGACCTCACGCCGTCCGGCCCGGTCTCCGTCGCGTCCAGCCCGCTGGTGTTCGCCGTTCCGCGCGCCCGCGCCGGCGACCAGCCCGACCGCCGGTGGGCCGACGTGGTCGGTGCGGTGTCCGCCGGACGGCTGGCGCTGCACGTCCACGGTGGCGGCTCCTCACCCGCCACGGTCGGGGCGGTCCGTGCGCTGCAGGCGGCCCTCGCGGACCGGCCCGACGGGCGGGCCGCGCTCGCCGCGGTGCTCCGCGCCGCCCGGGTCGCCGACCCGCCCACCGACACGGCTGCGGCCCTGGCCGCCCTGGGGCCGGCGGCCGACGGCGTGGTGGCCGTCCCGGAGCAGGCGGTGTCCCGGCACGCGGGGTCGGCCGGCGCCGCACCGGTCCTCGCCGTCTACCCGGACGGCACGGGCACGCCGTTCGACTACCCCTTCACGGTGCTGCGGACCGGTGCCGCCACGGAGGCGGCGGCCGCGCGCCTGCTCACCGCCCTCCGGGGTGCCGCGGGACAGGCCGCCCTCCGCGAGGATGGTTTCCGGGGCGCGGACGGCGCAGGGACGGGGCTGACCGCGCAGCGGGGCGTCGACGGGTCCCGGACCGTCCCCGTCGAGGTGCCCGACCCGGCCGTGGCCGACGGCGTCGCCCGGACGCTGGCGGCCGTGCGCCGCGACGCCCGGCTGCTCGCCGTCGTGGACGTGTCCGGCTCGATGGCCGCCGACGTCCCCGGCACCGAGGGGACGACCCGGCTCGACCTGGCGCTGGGCGCCACGGCCGCCGGCCTGGCGCTGTACCCCGACACCACCGAGGTGGGTCTGTGGGCCTTCTCCGAGGGCGCGACCGCCGCGGACGACCACCGGGAGCTGGTCCCCATCGGCCCCCTGACCGCCGCCCCGCCGCGCGGGCGGTACGCGCTCTCGCAGGCCGTGGCCGGGCTGCAGCCGGTGCCCGACGGCGGCACGGCCCTGTACGACACCACACTCGCCGCCGTGCGGGCGGTCCGTGAGGGCTGGGACCCCGACCGCGTCAACGCCGTCGTGGTGCTGACCGACGGCGAGGACACCGACGACTCCGGCATCGGCCTGGACGCCCTGCTCGCCACCCTCCGCGCCGAGGGCGAGGACCGCCCGGTGCCCGTCATCACCATCGCCTACGGGGACGCGGCCGGCGCCGAGGCGCTCGCGGCGATCAGTGCCGCCACCGGGGGCACCGGTTACCGGACCTCGGACCCGGGCCGCATCCGCGACGTCTTCCTCGACGCGGTGGCACACCGCGTGTGCCGGCCGCAGTGCCCGCCGGGCTGAGCGGAGCGCTGCCGCTCAGCCGTCGGCGGCCGGCTGCGCCAGCCGGACGGCGTCGACCTCGACGAGGGCGCCGAGCTCGTCGGCCACCATCCAGATCTCGCTGATCCGGCCGTCGGTGATCGTCAGGATGTCGATCACGCGGAGCGACACCACCCGCCCCGTCGGCGGCAGCGGTCCGGCGGCGGTGGCCAGTGTCCCCACCTGCCGGCCGCTGAGCCGGAACGCGACGGCGACCTTGCCGCCGGTGTCGACCACGTCGACCACCTCCCGCCGGGCGTCGTCGAACACGCCCTGCAGCGCCCGGGCGCGGTCCACCAGTCCGGACGTGGGGACCGGCACGCCGTTGACCACCACGGGGTCGGCGTAGACCTCCCGGAACGCGGCCTCCGCGGTCCGGTCGTCCGGGAACGGGGTGACCCAGAGCGCGAGGAGGCGGTCGACGTCGAACGGCACCGCCCCATGCTCGTCCCGCCGTCCGGCACCCGGTGGTGCCGAAAGACCCGGGACCCAGCCCCTTTCCCCGGCCGGACGTCCATGGTCGACTGCCCCCCACCGCCGGCCCGGCGGCGTTCGCAGCGATCTGGGGGCAGCGATGTCTGTGGAGCAGGACGTGGCGGCGGCTCGGAGGGCGGTCGACGCCCTGGAGCAGGCCTGTGCACCGTTGACCAGGTACTTCGGCGACACCGTGGACTCCCGCCGGCTGAGGGTCGACGTCGGCCGGCTCCGTGACGACCTCACCCTGCTGTGCGGCGCCCGGGCCCGGTCCGTCCACGACACGTTCGCCGTCGTCTACGGCGACGGGGACGACGACGGCATGGGCGGGTCCGGCCGGACGGCGTCGTGACCACCACCGCGCCGCGCGGGACCGGAGCGGTCACCCCCGGCGGGGGCAACGGTCAGGTCCCCCCACGTCGCGCGGCGATCTCGGCCCGCACGCTGCGCACCGACCGCTGGTGGCTGCAGCCACTGCTGACCGTCGTCGCCCTGGTGGCGTTCATCGTCTACTCGACGTTCCGCGCCTTCCAGAACGCGTACTACTTCGCCGAGCCCTACATCTCGCCGTTCTACTCGCCGTGCATCACGACCGCGTGCGAGGGCGACACGTTCCCCGAGTGGTTCACCGGGCCGGCCTGGATCTCCCCGGCCATCTACATCCTGGTCGTGCCGCTGGGCTTCCGGCTGACCTGCTACTACTACCGGAAGGCCTACTACCGGTCGTTCTGGCTCTCGCCCCCGGCGTGCGCGGTCGCCGAGCCGCACCGGCGCTACACCGGTGAGACCCGGTTCCCGCTCATCGGGCAGAACCTGCACCGCTACTTCTTCTACCTGGGCCTGCTGTTCAACGTCGTCCTCACCTACGACGCCGTGCTCGCCTTCCGCGACGAGACCGGCGCGTGGGGGCACATGGGCCTGGGCACGCTGGTGCTCCTGGCCAACGCGGCCCTGCTGTGGCTGTACTCGCTGTCGTGCCACTCCTGCCGGCACATCGTCGGCGGCCGGCTCAACTCCTTCTCCCGGCACCCGCTGCGCTACCGGTTCTGGACCGTCGTCTCGCGGCTGAACGCCCACCACATGAAGTACGCGTGGATCTCCCTGTTCGGCGTCGCCTTCGCGGACTTCTACGTCTTCCTCCTGGCCACCGGCACGATCAGCGACCCGAGGTTCTTCTGATGGAGCTCGAGCAGCACGAGTACGACGTCGTCGTCGTGGGGGCCGGGGGTGCGGGCCTGCGCGCGGCGATCGAGGCCCACGAGTCCGGCGCGCGCACGGCCGTGGTGTGCAAGTCCCTGCTGGGCAAGGCGCACACGGTGATGGCCGAGGGCGGCATCGCCGCGGCGATGGCCAACCTGTACCCCGAGGACAACTGGCGGGTGCACTTCCGGGACACCATGCGCGGCGGGAAGATGCTCAACCACTGGCGGATGGCGCAGCTGCACGCCCAGGAGGCCCCGGACCGCGTCCGCGAGCTGGAGGACTGGGGCGCCCTGTTCGACCGCACCGCCGACGGGCTGATCAGTCAGCGCGACTTCGGCGGGCACCGCTTCGCCCGGCTGGCCCACGTCGGCGACCGCACCGGCCTGGAGCTGATCCGCACGCTGCAGCAGCGCACCGTCGCCCTCGGCATCGACGTCTACATGGAGTGCACGGTCACCCGGCTGCTGACCGACGAGGCGGGCGTCACCGGCGCCTTCGGGTACTGGCGGGAGTCCGGGCGCTTCGTGGCCTGGTCGGCGCCGTCGGTCGTGCTCGCCACCGGCGGGATCGGCAAGTCCTACAAGGTCACCTCGAACTCGTGGGAGTACACCGGCGACGGGCACTCGCTGGCGCTCCAGGCCGGCGCCACGCTCGTGAACATGGAGTTCGTGCAGTTCCACCCGACCGGCATGGTGTGGCCGCCGTCGGTGCGCGGGATCCTCGTCACCGAGAGCGTGCGCGGCGACGGCGGCGTCCTGAAGAACTCCGCGGGCAACCGCTTCATGTTCGACTACATCCCCGACTTCTTCCGCAAGGAGACCGCGGAGACCGAGGCCGAGGCCGACCGCTGGTACGACGACAAGAAGAACAACCGGCGCCCGCCCGAGCTCCTCCCCCGCGACGAGGTCGCCCGCGCCATCAACAGCGAGGTGAAGGCCGGGCGCGGGACGCCGCACGGCGGCGTCTTCCTCGACATCGCCTCGCGCCGCCCGGCCGAGTACATCCGCAAGCGGCTGCCGTCGATGTACCACCAGTTCAAGGAGCTCGCCGAGGTCGACATCACGGCCGAGGCGATGGAGGTCGGGCCCACCTGCCACTACGTGATGGGCGGGGTGGAGGTCGACCCCGACACCGCGGCGGCCCGGCTGCCGGGCCTGTTCGCCGCCGGGGAGGTCGCCGGCGGCATGCACGGCTCCAACCGGCTGGGCGGCAACTCCCTGTCCGACCTGCTGGTCTTCGGACGCCGCGCCGGGCTGGCGGCCGCCGAGCACGCCCTCCTCCGCGCGGACCGCCCGCCGCTGTCGGAGGAGGCGCTGGCCGACGCCGCGCGGGCCGCGCTGGCCCCCTTCGAGCGGGAGGGCGGCGAGAACCCCTACACGGTGCAGCAGGACCTGCAGCAGACGATGCACGACCTCGTCGGGATCATCCGCACCGAGCCGGAGATGGAGCAGGCGCTGGAGCGCATCGCCGCGCTCAAGGAGCGGGTGGCCGCCCTGTCGGTCGAGGGGCACCGGCAGTACAACCCCGGCTGGCACCTGGCGCTGGACCTGCCGCACATGCTGGTCGTCAGCGAGTGCATCGCCCACGCCGCCCTGGAGCGTCAGGAGAGCCGCGGCGGGCACACCCGTGACGACTACCCGGCTCCGGACGCGGAGTGGGCCCGGACCAACCTCGTCTGCTCGCGCGCCCCGGACGGCTCGGTGGCGCTGAGCCGGCAACCCCTCCCCGCGATGCCACCGGAGCTCGCCGAGATCTTCGAGGAGTCAGCGTGAGCTACGACGCCACCTTCCGGGTCTGGCGCGGCGACGCCGCCGGTGGTGACCTGCAGACCTTCAGGGTGGAGGTCAACGAGGGCGAGGTCGTGCTCGACGTCATCCACCGCCTGCAGTCCACCCAGGCCGGGGACCTCGCCGTCCGGTGGAACTGCAAGGCCGGCAAGTGCGGGTCGTGCAGCGCGGAGGTCAACGGGCGCCCGCGGCTGATGTGCATGACGCGGATGTCCACCTTCGCCGAGGACGAGACGGTGACGGTCACCCCGATGCGGACCTTCCCGGTCGTGCGCGACCTGGTCACCGACGTGTCGTTCAACTACGAGAAGGCCGCGCAGATCCCGGCGTTCACCCCGCGGGCGCGGGAGGACGACGGCACGCACCGGATGCAGCAGGTCGACGTCGAGCGGCCGCAGGAGTTCCGCAAGTGCATCGAGTGCTTCCTGTGCCAGGACACCTGCCACGTCGTCCGCGACCACGAGGAGAACAAGCGGGCCTTCGCCGGCCCGCGCTTCCTCATCCGGCTGGCCGAGCTCGACATGCACCCGCTGGACGTCCGGGACCGTCGCGACGCCGCGCAGCAGGAGTTCGGGCTGGGCTACTGCAACATCACCAAGTGCTGCACCGAGGTCTGCCCGGAGGGCATCCACCTCACCGACAACGGCATCATCCCGCTCAAGGAGCGGGTGGTGGACCGCAGGTACGACCCCCTCACCTGGCTGGGGTCGAAGATCGGCCGGCGCCCGCGACGCTGACGACAGGAGGAGTCCGCAGGTGGGCGAGGTCGTCGTGTCCCCACCACGCGCGGGGTCTGACCCGCGGCGTCGTCGCCTTCGCCGACGACCTGCGCGGGTGACCGGGGACCCGTCGCGGCTGGTCGCCGCGGCCTACCGCGCCAAGACCCGGCTGGACCGGGCCCTGTCCGAGCGCGCCCGCGACCGCGGCTGGACCCTCGCCGCCCTCGGCTACCCGGGCTACGCCGCGCGGGGCCGGGCCCGGGTGCGGGGACGGCTGCTGCTGGCCCCCGTGGGCACCGACCCGAACGCCCGCCGCGACATCCCCGGCTGGCGGCGGCTGCTGACGCTGGAGCAGGCGCACGGGGAGATCGACGTCAGCCTCGGCACCACCCGGGTCCGCGCGCGGGCCGACGAGGCCGGGCTGGTCGACCTCACCGTCCCCGTCGACCTGCCGCCGGGGCCGGCCACCGCGCTGCTGCACGTGGAGGGACGCCCGCCGGTGCCGGCCCCGGTGTACGTCGCCGCGCCCGACGCGGACCGCGGGGTGGTCTGCGACATCGACGACACGGTGTGGATCACCGGCATCCGCCACCCGCTGCGGGCCGCCTGGCGGACCTTCGCGGGCAACGGCTCGACCCGCCGTCCGGTGGCGGGCATGGCCGCGCTGCTGAACCGGCTGGTCGAGGGCGAGCCCGACGCCCCGGTCGTCTACCTGAGCAACGGGCCCTGGAACCTGGCCGGCCCGATCACCGACTTCCTCGCGCGGCACGGCTTCCCGTCCGGCGCCGTCCTGCTCACCGACTGGGGCATCAGCCCGCGGGCCTGGTTCCGCAGCGGGCAGGCGCACAAGCGGGGGTCACTGGAGCGGCTGGCCCGCGACCTGCCCGGCGTCCGGTGGGTCCTGGTCGGCGACGACGGCGAGCACGACCCCGCGATCTACCGCGGGTTCGCCGGCTCGCACCCCGGCCAGGTGACCGCGATCGCGCTGCGCACCGTCGCCCCGATCGGCACCGCCGCGCCGGAGAGCGAGGAACGGGTCGGCGCGGTGCCCGTGGTCCGCGCCGGCGACGGCACGCTGCTGGCGCAGCGGCTGGCCCGCTCCGGCGTCCTCCCGCTCCCGGCCGACGGCACCGGCGGCGCCGCCCGGCTCTGACGCGGGCGCCCCGCGCCGGGGCGGCATGTCCCCCAAACGGGGTAATACGGACCCCCCTGGATCGGAATGGTCGAGGGAGTGCGGTCCGCCGGATCCTGGGTCGGCAGCGCACCGCTCCCCCGCCCGGCGGGGTGCTCCGAGCCCCGGAGGACCGCTCATGGACACCGCAGATCCCCGCGTCTCCCGCCGGGCCGTGCTCCGGCTCGGCACCGGCACCGCGGCCACCCTGGCACTCGCGTCGGCCGGCCTCCTGGGCACGGCGAGACGGGCCGCGGCCGACGTGGTCGACGCGGAGGTCTTCGCGCTCGACGGCGAGCGCACCATGATCGACGGCCTGGTGGTGCCGGTCCTCGGCTTCGGCAGCACCCCCGCGCAGGCCGAGATCCCCGGCGGCCGGCTGGAGGTCGAGACCGGGGACACCGTGAACCTGACGATCAGCAACGGGACGACGCGGCGGATCGGGCTCGCGGTGCCCGGCGTCCCTGGCGTCGACGGCACCCCGATCGCCCCGGGCGGAACCCGCACGATCTCCTTCACCGCGCCGGCCCGGCCGGGGACCTTCGTCTACATCGGCACCGTCGACGGCAGCGCCGACACCGGACGCGCCCTGGGCGCCACGGGCGCCCTCGTCGTCCGGGCCCGGGGGGCGGCCGGCTCCATCGAGGCCAACTTCCCCGGAGCCCTGGCCCGGGCCCGCCGCCAGCCGCTGTTCGGCACCCAGCAGGCCGCGATCCCGACGCAGATCGTCCAGGAGCGCACGTGGCTGTTCGCCGAGCTGAACCCCGCCACCGCCCGCGACCTCGCCGGTGGCCGGGTGGCGCTGCCCAACGACCCCGAGCCGGAGTACTTCCTCATCAACGGCATCAGCGGGATGTTGGCCGTCGAGGACCCGGCCACGTACCTCGAGGGCGAGGCGGGGTCCCTGACCGAGCCCGGGGACGCCACGCTCGTCCGCATGATCAACACCGGGCGGGCGCCCCGGTCGGTGCACTTCCACGGCAACCACATCTGGGTGCTCAGCCACCCGGACACCCCGTGGATCGTCGGCACGAACAAGGACACCGTGCGGGTCCCCCCGGGCACGGCCGTGGACGTGCTGTTCCCCTTCAACACCCCGCCGGACTCCTTCCCGGTGGTCGACCGCGCGCAGAAGTACGTGGTGCACGACCACATCGAGATGGCCGAGACCGCCAGCGGCGGCCACTACGCGGGCGGCATGGTCTCCGAGGCCGTCTTCGACTGAATGGAGTGGACACGATGGCCGGTGGCCTCGTCCCGATCGACCAGAACCGCCCGGCGGACCTCACCCAGGCCACGCACTTCGGGCACAACTACCCGGAGGCGGCTCCCGAGACGCCCGGGCGGGTCCGCCCGGACGTGACCTTCGAGCGCAAGGTCTTCAACGACAAGCTGGAGTTCTCCGACGGCGAGGACGTCGAGTACTGGGCGTTCAAGGACCCGGACGACGACAAGCCGTTCCCGTCGACGCCGATCCGCGTGCGGCAGGGCCAGGTGGTGCACACCGTGATCGACCCGGCGATCAACCGGCACACGATCCACCACCACGGCATCGAGCCGTCCACCTACAACGACGGCGTCCCGGACACCTCGTTCACCGTCAAGAGCGAGTACGCCTACCAGTGGCGGGCCTCCCGGGCGGGCACGTTCTTCTACCACTGCCACCGCAACGCCCCGCTGCACGTGCAGATGGGCATGTTCGGCTACCTGGTCATCGACCCGCCGTCCGGCCCGGGGACCCTGTACGTGGGCGGGCCGCAGTACGACGTCGAGGCGCTGTGGGCCACCTACGACATCGACCCGTCGTGGCGGGACTACAACCACGCCTCGGGGGAGAAGGACGCGATCGCCGACCGGACCCGGCTCAACAGGTTCCGGCCCCGCTACTTCACGGTCAACGGCGTCGACGCACGACAGTCGCGGAACAACCGGAAGACGACCGTGCGGGCACGCGTCGGCCAGCGGGTGCTGCTGCGCCACCTCACCGGCGCGTACTTCGTCAACGTCGTGCGCTTCCCGGCGGCGCTGGCCCCGGTCGTGCACATGTCCGACGGCGAGCTGCTCCCGGAGCCCACCCCCCTGCCGGGGAACCGGCTGGAGACGGTCACCGCCGAGCGCTACGACATGATCCTGACCCCCACCGCCGCGGGCACGCACACCGTGACCTACGAGTTCCGGCACTGGCTCACCGGCGCGCTCGCCGGCACGGCCACCGCCCACGTCATCGTCACCTGACCGAGCCGAGCGGAGACGACACGATGAGGACCTGGAGCAGGCGGACCGCGGTCGTCGGCGCCCTGGCCACGGTGGGCCTCGCGACCGGGGTGACCGCCACCCTGGCCGCGCTGGAGGACGACGGCGTCCACCTGCGTGCCGACTGGCAGAACGGCGGCCAGGCGTGGCTGGAGCTGGAGGACCGCAACACCCTGCCGGTGATCTGCTTCATCTGGGACAACGACCTCCCGCAGGACGGGGACGGCATCGAGAGCCACATCCTCGACCGCGCGGGTCGGGAGGTCGTCGACCTGGGGATCGGTGACCAGTGGATCGAGGGCTCGGGCTCGGGCTGCGAGGTCGTGCGGGACGAGGGGTTCCGCGACGTGTTCGCCAACCCCGGGGAGTACGTCGTCGAGGTCCGGGTCGTCGAGGACCAGGGCACGCCGGCGACGCCCCCGCTCCGGTCCGGCCCGCTGCGGGCGGAGTCGGCCTGAGCGCCGCCGGCGGCTGACGACCCGGACACCGCCGCCCGGTCCCGAGCCGGCGCCGCCTCAGGCCGTGGGGATCCAGCTGCCGTGGAAGCCGAGCGGCACCCGCGCCGGCAGGTGGACCCGCGCCAGCGGTGGGCCCGCGAAGTCCTGGGCGGCGAGCACCACCAGGTCGGCGGCTCCCCGGTCGGGGTCGTGCACGAACGCCATGACGTACCCGTCGTCCTCGCCGGCGTCGGGTGACGACGGGGCGAACACCGCCTCGCCGACCGTGCCGCCGGGGAACCGGTGAGCCTCCACCGTCCCGGTCGCGAGGTCGTGCTTGAGCAGAGCGTCGGCGAACGCGTCGTCCCGGAACGCGCCGTCCGCCCGCACCGAGGCGGCGCTCACGTCCGCGGTCGCCGCGCTGTACCCGTAGCGGTGCGGCCGGGAGACCACCCGCTCGTCGACCCGGGGGAACTCCTGCGGCCGGTCGTCGAGGCAGCGCCGGTGGACGGTGCCGGCCGCCGGGTCGACGGTCCACCGGTCCAGCGTCAGCCGCCCGTTCCCGCTCAGGTCCGCGAGGTCGTACCGGCCGTCGTACCGGCACAGGTCCACGACCACCCGATCGCCGTCGTCGTGGGCGTTGAGGGTGTGGAACACCCAGCACGGGTCCACCTCCGCCCACCGGACCGTCCGGTCGGTCCCCTCGCGCGGCAGCAGCCCGACCCGCGGCGGGTGCTCGGGGTTCCAGGCGTAGGGCAGCTGCGAGCCGGCGACGGCGGCGTCCATGCTGAAGGTGACCGGCAGGTCGAGCAGCACGACGTAGCGGTCGGTGAGGGCGAAGTCGTGCATCATCGGCCGGTCCGGGACCGGGACGTCGGTGGTGGCGCCGACCCGCCCGTCCGGGCCGACGACGACGTGCTGCACGTGGTCCCAGGCCCAGAAGTAGGCGACGGCGTGCAGCTCCCCGGTCCGGCGGTCGAGCTTCGTGTGGGCCGCGTACCCGCCGGGCAGCGTGCCGCCGAAGTCGCACGGGCCGACGGTGCCGAGGTCGTCGGTGAGCTCGTACGGCAGCGGGCCGGCCTCGACGGTGGCCAGCGTCCGGCCGGCGTGGGCGACGACGTGGGTGTTGGCCGCGAAGTCCGTGTCGGCGTGCACCGGGCCGCCGGGCCACGGCTCCCCCAGCGCCGCGGCCACGTGCCGGGAGCGGACCCACCGGTTGCGGTACCACTCCGCCCGCCCGTCGCGCAGCCGGACGCCGTGCACCATGCCCGGACCGAGGAACCAGTGCTGCACCGGCTCGTCGAGCCCCAGGGGGTTGGGCCCGTTGCGCAGGTAGCGCCCGTCGAGGGCGGCCGGGAGGCGGCCGGTGACCGGCAGGTCGAACGCCGTGACCTCCTCCGTGACCGGCGCGAACGGCCCCTGCACGAACCGGCCGACGCCGGGGGTCGGGTGGTCGAGCATCGGGCTCTCCCGCGGGTCGACGTCCTGGGTCCCCGTGTCTCCCGGAGTCTGTCCCTCATCCGCGCCCGCCGGTAGGCCGCCGTCCCGAAACCGGATTGCGCCGGGAGGTAGGACGGGGACGTGCGCATCGCGGAGATCGGCCCGGACGACGAGCGGTTCCCCGCCTGGTGCCGGGTGTGGGCCGACAGCCAGCGCGCGGACCGGCCGGGTGACCCGCCGCGGCCGGCCGGCGACCACGTCGCCCTCGCCCGCCGGCTGCTCGCCCCGGGCGGCTCCCTGACCGGCACCCACCGGGTGGCGCTGGCCGGCGGCACCGTCGTCGGCGCGCTGCGGCTGCTGCTGCCGCTGCGGGACAACCCGACTGTCGCCCACGTCGACCTGGCCGTCTCCCCCGCACACCGCCGCCGGGGCGTCGGCGCCCGGCTGCTGGAGGAGGCGGTGCGGGTGGCCCGGGGCGCCGGCCGCACCCAGCTGGTCGCCGACGTCGACGAGCCCGCGCCCGGCGTGGCCGGCCGGGCGTTCGCGCTGCGCTCGGGCTGGCGGTGCGACCTCCTGGAGAGCCGTCGCGACCTGCTGCTCCCGCCGGACGAGGCGCGGCTGTCGGCGCTCGAGGCGCAGGCGCGCGTGGCCGGCCGCGGCTACGAGGTGGTCACCTGGCGGGACCGGACGCCGGACGGGCTGGTCCACGACCGGGCACTGCTCGAGCGGCGCATGACCACCGACGCCCCGCACGGGGACCTCCCGGTCGAGGAGGAGCACTGGGACGCCGCGCGGGTGCGGGAGTACGAGGAGGCGCACGTCGCCCGCGGCCGGACGGTGCTCTCGGCCGGGGCGGTGACCAGAGGCCGGCTGGTGGCCTTCACCGACCTGCAGGTCCCCCTCGCGCAGCCGGAGCGGGCCCAGCAGGCCGGCACGCTGGTCCTGCGCGAGCACCGCGGCCGGCGCCTCGGCACCCTGGTCAAGGTCGCGGTGCTGCGGGAGCTCGTGGCGACGCTGCCCGCGGTCCGCCGGATCAGCACCTACAACGCGGAGTCCAACCGGCCCATGGTCGCGGTCAACGAGGCCCTGGGGTTCCGGCGGGCCGGGCAGCTGTCCACCTGGTCGCTCCGGGTCGGGTCCCCGGTGTGACCGACGACGCAGGATCTCCCCGCCCCACCGAGGGCACGGGCGGCCGCGGTCCGGGAACGTGGTGCCGGTGCCGATCCGACGTCCCCCCGTCCGGGCCCTGCTGACCGAGCCACCCCGCGCCGGCCTCGACCTCGCCGCGCTGCTGGCGACCTGGCCGGTGCTGGCGGCGGCGCGCCGCGGCGACGGGCACCCGGTGCTGGTGCTCCCGGGACTGATGACCGGCGATCCCGCCACGGTCCTGCTGCGCGGGTTCCTCCGCGCCCTCGGCCACGACGTCTCCGGCTGGAGCCTCGGCACGAACCGGGGCCCGACGGGACGCGTCGTCCAGGACCTGCGCGCCCGCCTCGACCGCCTGCACCGAGACTCCGGGCAGCGGGTGAGCCTGGTCGGCTGGAGCCTCGGCGGGCTGTACGCCCAGGAGCTGGCCCGGGCGCGACCCGGGAGCGTGCGCCGGCTGGTGACGCTCGGTAGCCCGGTCCTGCGGCAGCCGCCCTGGGTGCGGACGGCGTCGCAGCTGGTCGACCGCGGCTCGTGGCTCTCCCCGGGCGCCGCGGCGTTCGCGCGGCCCTGGGCGGAGGCGGGCTCGCTGCGGGTGCCGGCCACCTCCGTGCTCACCCGGGCCGACGGCGTCGTCGACTGGTCGGCCTGCCGGTACCCGCCGGGCCGGCACCGGGAGAACGTGGAGGTGCGCGGCAGCCACCTGGGCCTGGCGCACAACCCCGCCGTGCTGTGGCTGCTCGCCGACCGGCTCGGTGCCCCGGACGGGGTCTGGCGGCCGTTCCGCCCGCCGCTCGCGCTCCGCCCGTTCTTCCCGCGGCGTCGGTAGCGTCCGCGGGGTGCCGGAGGCCACGCGCGAACGGGACGTCACGCGGCGGCGTCTGGACGCCCTCACCTTCGGGCTGTTCACCGTCGCCCTCGGCACGAACATCCCGACCCCGCTGCTGCTGGTCTACCGGCGCACCCTGGGCCTGTCCGAGGCCGACCTCACCGCCGTCTTCGGCTGCTACGCCGTCGGCCTGATCGCGGCACTGACCGTGTCCGGTGCGGCCTCGGACCGGTTCGGACGGCGGGCCCTGGTGCTGCCGTTCTCGGTCGTCGCCGGCCTGGCCTCGCTGCTGTTCCTCCCCGCCGTCGACCACCTGCCCCTGCTCTACGCCGGGCGGCTGGTGCAGGGCGTGGTGTCGGGCGTCGTGTTCTCGGTGGCCAACGCGTGGCTGCAGGAGCTGGCCGGGCCCGAGGGCCAGCAGTCGGCGGCCACCCGCGGGGCGGTGTCGACGTCGCTGGGCTTCGCCGTGGCACCGGCCCTGAGCGGGGTGCTGGCCCAGTACGGCCCGGCCCCGACCACCCTGCCCTACCTCGTGCACGTCGCCGTCCTGGTCGTCGGGCTGGCCGCGCTGGCCACGGTGCCCGAGACGGTGCACGTCCGCCGCCCCGGCCGGCTCATGACCCTGGGCCTGCCGCCGGAGGCGCGCCGGCCGTTCTGGGCGGTGCTGGCCCCCACCGCCGTCGGGGTCTTCGCCTTCCCGTCGGTCGCCGCCACCCTGCTGCCCCTGCTCGTCGTCCGCGACGGGGTCGGCGTCGCCTACGCCGGGCTGATCGGCGGGCTGGCCCTGGCCGCCAGCGCGGTCGCCGCCCGCGTCGGGCGCCGCGCCGACCGGGGCGCGGCGCCGCTCGGCATGGCACTGGGCGCCGTCGGCCACGGCCTCGGTGTGGTCGCGGTCGTCGCCGGGACGCAGGCGGTGCTGCTGCCGTCGGCGGTGCTGCTGGGCGCCGGGGGCGGCCTCTGCCTCACCGCCGGGCTGACCCTCACCGCCCGGCTGGCGCCCGCGCACACCCGCGGTGCCATGAACAGCGCGTTCTACGCCTTCGCCTACACCGGCTTCGGCACACCGCTGCTCCTGGCCTGGCTGGGCTCGCTGCTCGGCAGCGTCGCCGCGCTGGCCGGGTTCGTGGTCGTCCCGGTCCTGCTCGCCGGCTGGCTGTGGCTGGAGCTGCGCCCCCGCGGGCCGGGCTGAGCGCACGGCCCGGCCGCGGGGAGACGTCGCATCCACCGGGTCCGCCGCCCCTGCCGCTGACGGTGACCCGCCGTTGATCACGGGGTGGATGTCGCTCGACACGCCGCCGGCCGGCGTGTCCCGAGCGAGGACTCCATGATCGACAGGGGTCGCCCGGCCCGCGGGGGCCGGGGTCAGGCGCCGACGTAGGCCGCGAGGTGCTCGCCGGTGAGGGTGGAGCGGGCGGCGACCAGCTCCGCGGGCGTCCCCTCGAAGACGACCCGGCCGCCGTCGTGGCCGGCACCGGGGCCGAGGTCGATGATCCAGTCCCCGTGCGCCATGACCGCCTGGTGGTGCTCGATGACGATGACCGAGCGGCCGGAGTCGACCAGCCGGTCGAGCAGGCCGAGCAGCTGCTCGACGTCGGCCAGGTGCAGGCCCGTGGTCGGCTCGTCCAGGACGTAGACGTCGCCCTTCTCGGCCATCTGGGTGGCCAGCTTCAGCCGCTGTCGCTCGCCGCCGGACAGCGTGGTGAGCGGCTGGCCGAGGGTGAGGTAGCCGAGGCCGACGTCGGCGAGCCGGTCGAGGACCTTGTGCGCGGCCGGCGTGCGCGCCTCCCCCTCGCCGCCGAAGAACTCCTCGGCCTCGACGACCGACATCGCGAGCACGTCGGCGATGTTCCGGCCGCCGAGCGTGTACTCCAGCACCGACGCCTGGAACCGCCTGCCCTCGCACTCCTCGCAGGTGGTCTCGACGGTCGCCATGACCCCCAGGTCGGTGTAGATGACCCCGGCGCCGTTGCAGGTCGGGCAGGCGCCCTCGGAGTTGGAGCTGAACAGCGCCGGCTTCACGCCGTTGGCCTTCGCGAACGCCTTGCGGATCGGCTCGAGCAGCCCGGTGTAGGTCGCCGGGTTGCTGCGCCGCGACCCACGGATCGCGGTCTGGTCGATCACCACCACGCCCTCGCGGCCGGCGACCGAGCCGTGGATGAGCGAGCTCTTCCCGGAGCCGGCGACCCCCGTGACGACGCAGAGCACGCCGAGCGGGACGTCGACGTCGACGTCGCGCAGGTTGTGGGTGCCGGCGCCGCGGACCTCCAGCACCCCGGACGGCGTCCGCACCGACGGCTTGAGGGAGGCGCGGTCGTCCAGGTGCCGCCCGGTGAGCGTGCCGCTGGCCCGCAGCCCCTCGACGGTGCCCTCGAACACCACCTGCCCGCCCTCGGTGCCGGCGCCGGGGCCGAGGTCGACGACGTGGTCGCCGATCGCGATCGTCTCGGGCTTGTGCTCCACGACGAGCACGGTGTTGCCCTTGTCCCGCAGCCGCAGCAGCAGCTCGTTCATCCGCTGGATGTCGTGCGGGTGCAGGCCGATCGTCGGCTCGTCGAAGACGTAGGTGACGTCGGTGAGCGAGGAGCCGAGGTGGCGGATCATCTTGGTGCGCTGGGCCTCGCCCCCGGACAGCGTGCCGGCCGGCCGGTCCAGCGAGAGGTAGCCCAGCCCGATCTGCGCGAACGAGTCGAGCAGGTGCTGCAGCCCGGTCAGCAGCGGGGCCACCGTCCCCCACGGGGGGCTACCGCCATCGTCCCCGTGGGCGGTGCCCCCAGGCTCGTCGAGGTCGCGGATCCACGCGGCGAGGTCGCTGATCTGCATCGCGCAGAGGTCGGCGATGTTCTTCCCGTTGATCCTCGACGACCTGGCCTCCGGGGCCAGCCGGGTGCCGTCGCACTCGGGGCACGTGGTGAAGGTGATCGCGCGCTCCACGAACGCCCGGACGTGCGGCTGCATCGCCTCGACGTCCTTGGACAGCATCGACTTCTGGATCTTGGGGATCACGCCCTCGTAGGTGAGGTTGACCCCCTCCACCTTGATCTTGGTGGGCTCCCCGTAGAGGAGCGTGTGCAGCTCCTTCTTCGTGAAGTTCGCGATCGGCTTGTCCATGGGCAGGCCGGCACCGGCGAAGATCCGGCCGTACCAGCCGTCCATGCTGTAGCCGGGCACCGTCAGCGCGCCCTCGCTCAGCGACCTGGTCTCGTCGTACAGCGCGGTCAGGTCGAAGTCGGTGACCGAGCCCATGCCCTCGCAGCGCGGGCACATGCCGCCGAGCCGGGTGAAGGTCGCCTTCTCCGCCTTGGTCTTCGCGCCGCGCTCGACGGTGATCGCCCCGCTGGCCCGCACCGTGGGGATGTTGAACGAGAACGCGTTGGGCGAGCCGATGTGCGGCCGGCCCAGCCGGCTGAACAGGATGCGCAGCATCGCGTTGGCGTCGGTGGCGGTGCCGACCGTCGAGCGGGGGTTGGCGCCCATCCGCTCCTGGTCGACGATGATCGCGGTCGTCAGCCCGTCGAGGACGTCGACCTCGGGCCGCGACAGCGTCGGCATGAAGCCCTGCACGAAGGCGCTGTAGGTCTCGTTGATCAGCCGCTGGGACTCCGCGGCGATCGTGCCGAACACCAGCGAGCTCTTGCCGGAGCCGGAGACGCCGGTGAAGACGGTCAGCCGGCGCTTGGGCAGCTCGACGCTGACGTCCTTGAGGTTGTTCTCGCGCGCGCCGTGCACACGGATCAGGTCGTGGCTGTCGGCGGTGTGCGCCGTCGCCTGTCGGTCCGTGCTCGTGGCCGTGCTCATCGGATCTCCGTTCGTCGGGCGGACCGGCTGCGCGGCCCCGTCGGCGTCCCTGGCTCGACCCGACCGGCGCCGAGCGGAACGCGGTCGCGACAACCCCCGCTGTCTACCGGATCGGCGGTGCGCACCGGGAGGGGCGCCGCGCGGTCGCCGTCCGTTCCGGGGACCCGCCGTCCACCGCCCGAGGGGTTGACCAGGGACGGTAACGATGTATCGTTACCGTCATCCGATACACCTGGAGGTCAGCGATGAACCCCATGCGAGGGCGCGAGGGCCGGCACCCCGGCCTGCGCCACCACCACCCCCACCACGGCCGGCCGGACTTCGCCGGAGGCGGCCCGGTGCACCCCCGCCGCGGCGGCCGCGGCCGCGCACCGCGCGGCGACGTCCGCACCGCCGTCCTGCTGCTGCTCGCCGAGGAGCCCATGCACGGTTACCAGCTCATGCAGTCCATCGCCGAGCGCAGCGGCGGCCGGTGGACGCCGAGCCCCGGCGCCATCTACCCCACGATCAGCCAGCTGGAGGACGAGAGCCTGGTCACCGTCACCGCGGACGCCGGCCGCAAGCTGGTGACGCTGACCGACGCCGGGCGCGAGCACGTCGAGTCGGGCCGTGAGGCGTGGCCGGACCCGTTCGCCGGCGCTCCCGGTGCCGGTCCGGGCGCGGACCTGCGCGGGCCGCTCGAGCAGCTGGCGGCGGCCGCGCGCCAGGTGGCGCGCACCGGCTCCGACGGCCAGCGGGTCCGGGCGGCGGCGGTCCTCGCCGAGGCCCGCCGGTCGCTCTACCTGCTCCTCGCCGAGGGGCCCGAGGGGCCGGCCGGCCCCGGGGCGGGGTGAGCCGCGCTCAGTCCGGCTCGAGCACCCGCTCGGCCACGTACTCCCCGATCGCCAGCGAGGAGGTGGCCGCCGGCGACGGCGCGTTGCGCACCGTGACGACGGGGCCGAGCCGGTTGACCCGGAAGTCGTCGACCAGGGTGCCGTCCCGGTCCACCGCCTGGGCCCGGACGCCGGCCGGGGCGCGCCGCACGTCGGCGGGGGTCAGGGCCGGCACGTACTCCCGCGCCGCGGCCACGAACGCCGAGCGCGACAGCGAGCCGTGCACCTCCGCGACGGCGGTGCGCCAGTGCCGCCGCGCCAGCGGCCGCATGCCCGGCCAGGTCAGCGTCGCGAGCAGCTCCCCCGGCCGGACGTCGCGCCAGCGGTAGCCCTCCCGGGCCAGGGCGAGCACCGCGTTGGGCCCGATGTCGACGCCCCCGTCGACGCGTCGGGTGAAGTGGACGCCGAGGAACGGGTAGCGCGGATCGGGCACCGGGTAGACCAGGCCCCGCACCAGCGAGCTCCGCTCGGGCACCAGGCGCAGGTACTCGCCGCGGAAGGGCACGATCGCCGGCCCCTCCTCGTCGCCGGCCAGCCGCGACACCCGGTCGGTCTGCAGGCCGGCGCAGACGACCAGCCGGTCGACGGCGAGCTCCTGCCCGCCGGAGCCGACCACCACTCCCCCGCCGGGCGGCCGCCGCACGCCGGTGACCTCGAAGCCCAGCCGGACCTCGTGGCCCGCCCGCCGCAGGTCCTCGGCCATGGCACGGGCGACCGCGCGGAAGTCGACGATGGCGGTGTGCGGGGAGTGCAGGGCCCCCGCCCCCACCACCTCGGGCTCGACCTCCCGCAGCTCGCCGCCGTCCAGCCGGCGCAGCCCGGGGACGCCGTTGGCGGTGGCCCGGCGCTCGATCTCCCGCAGCGCGGGCAGCTCGCCGTCGTCCCGGGCGACGACGAGCTTGCCGCACTCGTCGTAGACGAGGCCGTGGCCGGCGCAGAACTCCCGGAGCAGCACCCTGCCCCGCGTGCACAGCCGCGCCTTGAGCGAGCCCGGCGGGTAGTAGAGGCCCGCGTGCACCACGCCGCTGTTGCGCCCGGTCTGGTGGACGCCGACGTCGTGCTCCTTGTCCACCACGGTGAGGCGCGCGTCCGGCCGGAGCTCGGCGAGCCGGCGGGCCACCGCCAGGCCGACGATGCCGGCTCCGACGACGCCGATCCGCACCGGTCCGGTCGCGCTCACCCGACACCCCGTTCCCCGCGGTCCGACACAATCCACCAACCGGACGAGACGGTTTCGTTCGATCTGGGCCTGTGCCACCCGATGGGGGGATACGTAACGTCACGGACAGCAGCCAGTTCGTACCGGTCCGTCACGTCGGTGCGTTCCCGACCCACCCGAGGAGCTTCCCGTGTCGTCCTTCAGCCGCCCGTCCCTGACCCTCCTGACCGACGCGTCCGCGACCGCCGAGCGGTCGCTGCCGGAGTGGCCCCTCCCCGCCGCCTCCGACGAGACGTGGCGGCTCGACGCCCTGTGCGCCGAGACCGACCCCGAGGCCTTCTTCCCGGAGAAGGGCGGCTCCACGCGTGAGGCCAAGCGCGTGTGCACCGGTTGCGACGTCCGGGCCGAGTGCCTGGAGTTCGCCCTGGCCAACGACGAGCGATTCGGCATCTGGGGCGGGCTGTCCGAGCGCGAGCGCCGTCGCCTGCGCCTGCAGCGGCGCGACGTCCTCAGCGCCTGACCGGCCCGTGTCGCCGGCGGCGGGTCAGGCGCTCCGCCCGAGCCGGGCGAGCACGCGCGTGAGCCGGTCGGCGTCCGGACCCGTCGGCACGGCCGGCCGGCAGATGCCCTCCATGTGCAGCGCCTCCCCGAAGCCGTCCGCGCCGCGCTCCACCCGCTCCAGCTCGGCGTCGGTCAGACCGGCGTCGACCCCGGCCGCCCGGGCGACGTCCCAGCGGTGCACGACCATGTCCCACACGTAGAACTGCTCGAACGTCGCGCCGACCGTCGTCGGCCCGAAGAAGCCCTCGTACGAGGCGCCGGCCGCCCCGTCGTCGGCGATCACCGCGAGCACCCGCTGCGCGTGGTCCCGCCACGCCGCGGCGGGATCGGCCGCCACGTCCGGTGCCGGCCCGAGGTCGAGGCCGCGACCGGCGAGGAACTCCCGCTGGGTGTCGACCAGGTGGCCGACGACGTCGCGGGCGGTCCAGCCCTCGCAGGGCGAGGGGGCGGTCCACGCGTCCGCGGGGACGGCGTCGAGGACGTCGAGCAGGGGCCGGGAGGCGGACGCGAACCGGTCCGCGGTGCTGGTCATGCCCGGAGCGTGCGGGATGCGGCACCCTGCGTCTTGATGAAACCCGACAGCGAGCGGCCCCGGCTGGACGTGGTCGAGCGGGCCCACCTCAAGGAGCCCGGCGACGCGTCGCACGTCATGTACCGGTACGCCGCGGGCGGGGAGTTCACCGGCCTCCTCCAGCGGTACTGGATCCCGGTCTGGTCGGTGCCGCCGGGGCAGGAGGCGCCGCAGCGCGTCCTGCAGTACCCCGGCTCCCTGCTCGTCGTCGCCGTCGACCACGCCCGCTTCCACGGCGTGGTCTCGGGTCTGTCGACGACCACGCTGAGCGGCGCGGGCTGGGCCGTGGGCGTGATGCTCGCCCCGGCCGCGGGCAGCCTCGTCACCGGGGCCTCCATGGCCGGCTACACCGACCGCTCGGTGGACGTCGCCGAGGTGCTGGGGACCCGCGGCGAGGAGCTGACCGCCGGCGTGCGGGCCGCCATGTCCGCCGACCCGCACGCGCCCGCGGCGCACCACCGGGCGGTGTCGGCGTACGAGAGGGTGCTGCGGGCGTTCCTGCCCGTCGACGCCGAGGGCGACCTGGTCAACCGGGTCGTCGCGTTCGTGGAGTCCCGCAGCGACGTCACGCGGGTCGCCCAGGTCTGCACGGAGTTCGAGCTGTCCGAGCGCGCCCTGCAGCGGCTGGTCTCCCGCCGGCTGGGCCTGACGCCGAAGTGGCTGATCCAGCGCCGGCGCCTGCAGGAGGCGGCCGAGCGGCTGCGCACCGGCACGGCCTCGCTCGGGGCGGCCGCGGCGGCGCTCGGCTACGCCGACCAGCCGCACTTCACCCGCGACTTCGCCCGGGTGACGGCGATGACGCCGGGCGAGTTCGCGGCCCGCTACGCCTGACCGCCGCGCGGACGCCGGCCGCCCGTCGTTCAATGACGCGGGTGGACAGGCCGACACCCCTGCACCGGTTGAGCGGGCACCGCGAGGGCAGCGGCGCGCCGCTGCTGCTGCTCCCGGGGCTGGGCAGCACCCGTGCGGAGTTCGGGGCGGTGCTGCCCGAGCTGGTGCGCCGCTACGACGTCCTCGCCCTCGACCTGCCCGGCCACGGCTCCTCGCCCCCGCTGCCCGCCGACGTCCGGGCCGACGTCGCGACGCTCACCGACGCCGTCGAGCAGGAGCTCGACCGGCGTGGGATGGGCGAACCGCACGTCCTCGGCGTCTCCCTCGGCGCGCGCCTCGGCCTCGAGCTCGCCCGGCGGCAGCGGGCGCGGTCGGTCGTCGCCATCGCGCCCACCGGACCGCTCACACCCCCGGAGCGGGCCGTCCAGGTCGCCCTGCTCGCCGTGGCCCGCCTCGGCTTCGGCGCACTCGCCCCGGTCGCCGACGCCGTGCTCCACGGGGCCGTGCCGCGCACGGCGGCACTGAGCCTCCTGCGGGCGCGCGGATGGCGCACGCCGGCCGCCGAGGCCGCGGCACTGGTCCGCGCGTTCGCCGACACCGAGGACTTCTGGCGGCTGGTCCGCTCCGCCGTCGTGCGCGAGGCCACGATCGACTACTGGGCCGTCGACTGCCCGGTCGTCGTCGCGCAGGGCACCCACGACGTCATGACGCTGAGCCAGGCCGCGTGGCTGGCGCTCCTGGTGCCCTCCGCCCGCTTCCGCCTGCTGCCGTTCGCCGGCCACAGCGCGATCGCCGACGTCCCGCGGCGGGTGGTCCGCCTCGTGGACCGCGCCGCGGCCGCCTCCGGCCGCTGACCACGGGATCAGCGGCCGGAGGACCAGACCCGCCGCGGCCAGCGCCTCCGCCGCCAGCGGGATCCGGCCGACGACGGGGTGCCGCCGCAGCGACGTGTACAGGCTGCGCTCCCGCGCCTGGCCGTCGAACCCGTCCCGGGCGGTGTCGTACCCGTCCAGGGGGGCGAAGAGGTTGTCCGGCGCGTCGGCCGGCTCGGGCACGCCCGTGTCGTGGGCCTCGAACCCGAAGCGGGTCATGAGCGCGTCGACCAGGCGGGGGGCGAGCTTCTCGCCGAGGATCAGCGCCTTCGCCGACCCGCCGGCGACGACGTCCCGGACCGGGTGCTCCGCGGCGTGCAGGACGGCCTCCACGACGACCTCGGGCTGGTAGATCGGCGGCGGCGCGACGGGCTTGACGCCGATCTTCGTCCGCGCCTGGTCGAACAGCGGAGTGTTGATGGTCGCGGGCAGGACCTGGGTGATGCTGACCGGCAGGCCCCCCCGGCGCACCTCGGTCCGGAGCGTCTCCAGGAACCCGTCGATGCCGTGCTTGGTCGCGCAGTAGGCCGTCTGGAGGGGCACCCCGCGCTCGGCGCCCATCGAGGAGATGGAGACGAACGCGCCGCCGTCCCGCCTGAGGTGCGGCAGGGCGGCCATGGCCCCGTGGACCTGGCCCATCAGGTCGACGTCGACGACCCGCTGGAACTCCTCCGGCGTCGTCTCCTCGAACGGGGCGACGAGCAGGACGGCGGCGGCGTGCACCCACGTGTCCAGCCGGCCGTACTCGTCGACCGCGCGCTGGGCCACCCGTCGCACCTGGGCCGCGTCGGCGACCTCGGCGACCACGGCGCAGGCCTCGCCGCCGGCCGCCCGGATCTCCTCGACGAGGGACCGCAGCCCCGCCTCGCCCCGTGCCGCGACGACGACCCGCGCACCCTCGGCGGCGAACCGGGCCGCGATCGCGCGGCCGATGCCGCTCGACGCGCCCATCACGACGACGACCTGCTCGCCCACCGGCTTCAACCGTGTCTGTGCCATGGCGGGTGCCCCACCCCGGCGAGACGCGGCCGCTGGGCGTGTCGGCCGGATGTGTCCGGCGCGACACCGGGGCCGGCCCGGGTGCGCACGCGCCACGGCCCCGGCGCGGGGGTTTCACGGCCACGCCGGGGCCGGTCGGCCGACGGGGTGCCCTCGGACGGCGTCGCCCAAACCCCCGTGTCGGACGTTGGCGGGCGGGGCGCACCCGAGGGAACGCCCCAGGGCCCCGCCCGCCGACCAGCATGCCGCCGACCGGTGCACCCCGCAACAGATGTCTAGGACGTCTGCCGATCGGCGTGGGCACCATAGGGTCGCACTGTGGAGGTCTGGTTCAACCCGTCCTGTTCCAAGTGCCGCACCGCGCGCGACCACCTGGAGGAGGCCGGCGTGGAGTACACCCTGCGCCGCTACCTCGACGACCCGCCGACCGAGTCGGAGCTGCGCGCCGCGCTGGGCGCGCTCGCGCTGCAGCCGTGGGACGTCACGCGGATGTCCGAGCCGCTGGCCCGCGAGCTCGGGCTGCGGGACCTCCCCCGGGACGCCGACACGTGGGTCCGGCTGCTGGTGCAGCACCCGAGGCTGATCCAGCGCCCGCTCGTGCTCACCGACGACGGCCGGGCGTGGGTCGCCCGGGACGACGAGACGCTGACCGAGGTGGTCGCGGCCGCCCGCGACGCGCACGGGCGGCCGTGACCGCCGGGGAGGCGGTCAGCCCCGGTAGTTCACGTGGACGTGGTCCATGTGGTTGGCCGTCGGGCTGCCGCGGTCGGCCATGGCCTTCCAGGCACCGTTCGGCGAGCTGAGCATCCGCTGCTTCCAGATGATGTAGTCCACGCCCAGCTCGTCCCAGTGGGCGATGTGGTACTGGGCGATCGTGTCCCCGAGCGCGGAGCTGGTCATGTAGTCCAGCGCCAGGCCCGAGGGGTGGCCGCCCGGGTCGGCGGCGCTGGCACGGGTGCCGCCGATGGTGATGCCGGCGGCGCCGGGCACGTTGCTGACCACCGCGTTGGCGGCCGCCTGCGCCGGGGGCTTCGTGGGCCCGGCGGTGTTGGTGATGCGCGCGACGGTGGTGGCCGCGACGCTCCCCGAGGCCGCGGCCGTTCCGGCGGACCCACCGGAACGTTGCGGGGCGGCCTTCGCCGCCTGGGCGGCCTTCGCGGCCTCGGCGGCCTGCGCGGCCTCGGCAGCCTTCGCGGCCTCGGCGGCCTTCGCGGCCTCGGCAGCCTTCGCGGCCTCGGCAGCCTTCGCGGCCTCGGCGGCCCGCGCTGCGGCCTCCTCCTCGGCCTTCCGGCGGTCCAGCTCGGCCTGGTCGGCGGCGGCCTGGGCCTGCTGCGCCGCGGTCTGCTCGGCCTCGCGGCTGCTGCGGCTGGCGGTCAGCTGCTCGAGCGACTCCAGGTCCGGCGTCGCCTGGGCGGCGGGGGCGGAGTCGGCGGTCAGCCCGAGCTCAGCGGCGACGCTGACCGACTCCGACGGCCCGGCCTCGGCCTGCGCGGCCGGGTCCGAGCCGAACAGGACGTTGACCATGAGGGCGCCGGCGGTGGCCACGCCGAGGTACAGCGCGGGACGGCGGACGGTCGCCGGGGGACGGCGGCGCGAACCGCTGCGGCGGTCGGCGGCGCGACCGGTTGTCGTGCGGGGGTCCATGAGGGGGTGTGCTCCGGGGTCTACGGCGCAGCGGCGCGCCGGAGGGCGGCGGGCTGCGGGGGCGAGCGGGCAGCGGGGCTGCGGTCGTCCGGGCGCCTGCGCGGGTCACCGGGGAAGCGGCGGTCAGCCGGTCGAGCGGAGGTGCTCGAGGTGGGCCCGCGGGCGGCGTGCGTCAGGGACGGCCGCGTGCGATCAGGTGCGCGGGGGCACCCGGCTCGGGCGGTACCGGCTCGGGCAGGGTCGTGCTGCAGGGCAAGGGCGCGCCATCCGGCGGCTCTCCGTTCTTCCGATGGCCGCCTACCGAGTTAGCTGACGGGTTCGGGCGGGAAGCAGCCCTACTCGTTCCGGACGGATGCCCGGAGCGGGATTCACCCCAGTACTGCGATGGGTCCCCGGCTCACCCCGGAGGGCGACTCGGCGGCGTCCGTTCGGGGCTCCCCGGGCGGGGACGCGACGGTCGAGCGGACCACCCCACCGTAACCGTCGTTATGCAGTTGTGACAATCCGTGGCCGTCGTTTCGTCGGGTGACCCGCGTCGCGCAGCGCCCGATCGACGGCCGGACGGTGTAGGGGCTGGACCCTCAGCCGACGGGGACCGCCACGGCGCGCTCGACCGCGGCCGCGGCGTCGAAGGACGCCGGCACCGGCACCAGGGGCGGGCGCACGGTGCCCATGGGGTGCCCGTGCCGCCGCTCGGCGATGCGCTTGAGCATCCCCGGCGCGACGAACTCCTTGGTCATCGCCCGCACCTGCTGCAGGTGGGCCGACAGCGCCGCGGCGTCGGCCGCCCGCCCGCCGCGGACGTGCTGGTAGAGCGCGACGACCTGCTCGGGGACGATGTTGGCCAGCGCCGAGATCGAGCCGGTGGCGGTCAGCAGGCGGGCCGGCAGGTCGTCCTCGGTACCGACCAGCACGCCCTTGCCCGCCGCGTGCACGGCCTCGGCGTAGCCGGCCTCCCCGCCGGAGTCCTTCACCCCCCACACCGGCAGCGCGGTCACGAGCTCCGCGGGGACGGGCACCGCGTACTTGGGGATGTGGTAGACGACCACCGGGTGCCGGGTGGCGGCCAGGACCCGCTCGTAGAACACCCGCAGGCCCTCGGCCGCGGCCGGCCGGAAGTAGTACGGCGGGAGCACCATCACCGCCCGCACCGGCAGGTCCGCCAACTCCGCCAGCAGGTCCAGGGTGTCCGGCAGGTTCCCCTCCGCCACCGTCGGGACGACGTGCAGCGGCCCCACCTCCGGCAGCAGGGCCTCCAGCACGGCCAGCTTCTCCCGCGGGGACACCGACGGCCCCTCGCCGTTGGTGCCGAACGGGATGACCCCGGCCACGCCCTGCCCGGCCAGCCAGCGGACGTGGCCCAGGTAGGAGTCGACGTCGATGCTGAAGCGCTCGTCGTCGCGGAAGGGCGTCACGTTCGCCACGTAGACACCCTCGAGCACGCCGGCGGGGTCGTCGGGGTGCATCGTCACCTCCCGAGGTCGACGGTCCGGTCCAGGAACGCGGTCAGTTCACGGCGGCTGGGCAGGCCCTCGTAGTCGCCGCGGTCCTGCACGCAGAAGGCGCCCATGGCGTTGGCGGTGCGCAGACGCTCGGCCGGCCCGCAGCCCCACAGGGTGGCCGCGAGGTAGCCGGCGGCGAACGCGTCGCCGGCACCGACCGGGTCGAGCTGTCGGGCGGGGAACCCCGGGGAGGTCAGCCGCTCGCCGTCCACCCGGGCCGCGCAGCCGCGCGCGCCGAGCTTGAGCACGACCTCGGCGGGCCCGGCGTCGGCCAGCCGCTCCAGGCACGTGTCGTCGTCCCAGCCCCACAGGGCGCGGGCCTCGTCGTGGCCGGCCAGCAGGACGTCGACGTGCGGGAACATCGCCTCGCTGGCGGCGCGGGCCGCGGCCGGCTCCCACAGCCGGCTGCGGTAGTTGACGTCGTAGCTCACCCGCACGCCCGCCGCCCGCGCCGTCCGTGCCGCCCACGGCAGGAACTCCGCGGCCTCCGGGGAGAGCGCCCCGGTGATCCCGGTGAGGTGCAGGAAGGCCGCACCCTCGAGGACGGCGGGGTCGAAGGCGCCCGGGGCGAGGGTCGAGGCCGCCGAGCCGCGGCGGTAGTAGTGGACCCGCAGCGCCCCGGCGACCTCCTCGCGCAGGTAGAGGCCGGTCGGGCGGTCCGGCACCCGGCGCACCGCACGGGTGTCCACACCCTCGGCCCGCACCCGGTGCAGCACCAGCTCGCCGGGCTCGTCGTCCCCGAGGATGCTCACCCAGGCGGCCGGGACGCCCAGCCGCGACAGCCCGATGGCGACGTTGCTCTCCGCGCCGCCGATCGACAGCGTCACCGCCCCGGCGTGCCGGAGCCGGCCGGGCGCCGTCGGGACGACGAGCACCATCGTCTCCCCCGCGGTGACCACCCGCGGGACGGCCGCGGCGACCTCCCCCGGGTCACCCACCGAAGAGCTTCGCCAGCTGCTCGTTGAACGTCAGCACCGACAGGAAGCCGAACAGCAGGAAGGACCAGACCAGCGCGGCGACCCGCAACCCGCCCGGGCGGATCTCCTTCGGCAGCATCCGCCGGTTCACCAGGAGCAGCAGCGCCGAGTAGATGAACATCATCAGCCCGCCGGTCACCGCGGAGATGACCAGCAGGATCAACGGCTGCGACAGCCCGGACAGCAGGACGATGCAGCCGATCGCCACCAGGCCCCAGACCAGCGCGAAGTAGATCTTGCTCTCGTTCGCGTTGCGCAGGTACGCGGTCTTCAGGACGTCGGCCCCGAGCCGGCTGGTGTAGTCGACGATGCCCAGCGCGGCGGCGAACAGCGAGAAGGCACCGATGATCCAGAAGAAGGTGCCGAACCAGCCGCCCACGGAGGCGTTGAGGGCGTCGCCCTCGGCCTTGAGGAACGAGATGTCGCTGGCCAGCCCCTCCTCCCCGAACACGGTGGCGTAGGCCAGCAGCGAGGTGAACAGGATGGTGAGGAAGCTGATGGCCACGAACGTCGAGAGCTGCTCGGTGTTCGCGAACTTCCACCAGCGCCGCCACCGGCCGAGGTTCTCCCGCGTCGGCTCGAACACGAACCCGGTCGAGGGCGCGGCCTCCGGGTGACCGGTGACCGGGCTGACGATCCGCGGCACGTAGGCGCCCATGCCGAAGCGCTTGTCGCGGATCCAGTTGCTCTGGCACAGGTTCTGCCCGCCGCCGGCGCCGGCGAAGGCCAGCGCACCGAGCAGGAGCGCGAACCCGAGCTCCTCGGCCGGCAACCCGGCCTCGGTGACGATCCGGGGCACGTCCGCCCAGGTCGACGCTCCGATGACGGCGACGGAGGCGACGACGATGAGCAGCAGGACCGCCGCGACCTTGACCATCTCGATCTTCTCGAGCGCCTGGTACACGACCGGCGCGAAGGTCAGGACGATCCCGATCAGCAGCAGCATGCCGAGGGCGATCGGCACCACGCTGCCGCCGACGAGGTACGTGACCAGGGTCGCGGAGCTGGTCGCCCACCCCGGCCAGATGTTGGCGAAGTAGGCCATGATCGCGAACACCAGGCCCCAGTGCCGCCAGTACCGGCTGAAGCCGGTGAGCGCGGTCTCCCCGGTGGCGAGGGTGTACCGCTCGATCTCCATGTTGAGGAAGTACTGGGTGGCCAGGCCCACGAAGGCCGCCCAGACGAACACCAGCCCCACCTGGCTGGCGATGTAGGGGTAAAGGATGAACTCGCCGCTGGCCATCCCGACGCCGGCGGCGATGATCCCCGGGCCGATGACGTGCCGGAAGCTGGCCGGCGGCTCGGGCATCTCCCGCACCGACGGCGCGGCCAGGTGCTTGGTCGGGAAGAGGTCCACCACCGACGGCGGCCGGCCTCCTGGACGGGTCGTGACCATCGCGCCCCCTGTGTGAGCTGAGTCACTGTCACAGGCGCATCCATTCCTGCACGTCCGGCGCGCAGCGGCAACCCGGGGGTGCGGCCCGGGGTCAGACGGAGACGTTCGGGTAGTCCCCGGTGCCGTGCGGCGTGAAGGCGACGTGCCGCTCGCACAGGTCCGCGCTGCGGCGCACGCCCAGCAGCTGCATCGAGCGCAGGTACTCCTCGGCCAGGATCTCGTAGGTCCGCAGCACGCCGTCCCGGCCGCCGGCCATGAGCCCGTACAGGTAGGCCCGGCCGATCATCACCGCGTCCGCGCCGAGCGCGCGGGCGGCCATGACGTCCTGCCCGTGCAGCACGCCGCCGTCGATGAGCACCGTGGCCCCCGGCCCCACGACCCCGCGGATCTCCGGGAGGACGTCCAGCGTCGCGGCGGAGCGGTCCAGCTGGCGGCCGCCGTGGTTGGAGACGACCACCCCGTCGGCCCCGTGCTCCACGGCCTCGCGCGCCGACGCCGGCGTCGTCACCCCCTTGACGAGGAGGCGGCCCCGCCAGCGCTCGCGCAGCCAGTCCAGCGAGCCGAGGTCCAGGCGCGGGTCGAACATCATGCTGGCGACCTCGCCCGGGGTCGGGTTGCCCGGGACGCCGGTGAGCGAGGCGAAGGTCATCCCGCCGGTGGTCAGCTTGTTGAACCACCAGCCCGGGAACCGCGACATGTTCAGCACGGTGCGGGCGGTGAGCGTCGGCGGGATGGTCAGGCCGTTGACGACGTCCCGGTAGCGCATGCCGGAGACGGTGGTGTCGACGGTGAGCAGCAGCGTCGAGTACCCGGCCGCCTCGGCCCGCGCCAGCAGGCTCGCGTTGAGCTCCCGGTTCGCGGTGAAGAACAGCTGGAACCACAGGTCGCCCGACGGCGCCGCGGCCCGCACGTCCTCGATCGAGGTGGAGCCCACCGTCGACAGGGCGTAGGGCACGCCGACGTGCGCGGCCACGGAGGCGACGGCGGCCTCCCCGTGGTGGTGCATCATCCGCGTGTAGCCGGTGGGGGCGAAGACCAGTGGCATCGCGATGCGCCGGCCGAGCAGCTCCACGGCGGGGTCCGGGTCGGCGACCGAGCGCAGGGCGTCGGGGTGGAAGGTGACCCGCCGGTAGGCCGCGACGTTGCGGGCCGCGGTGATCTCCTCCTCCGCCGCGCCGTCGACGTAGTCGAAGACCGCGCGGGGCGTGGTGCGGCGGGCCGCCGCGCGCAGGTCGCGCACCGTGAGCGCACGCTCCAGGCGCCGGGCGGTGCGGCCGGCCCGGGGCCGGCGGAACTGCACGACCTCGCGGAGCTCGGACCACCTCGGCACCTGCCGCGCCGTGTGGACCGGTGGCATCGACACCTCGTCGGTCATGTCCCCTCGCTCTGCACGCTGACGACCAGCCGGGACGTGGCGGTTGCCAGCGTCGCAGGGTCCCCGCAGAGCCGCTCGTCGTCCGCCGGAGCGCGGCCGGGCGGCTCCCCGTGCCACGATCGCGCCGGCAGGGCCGGGCCGCCCGACGGCGACCCCCGGCGGGAGGAGGCCCCGGTGGACGACGCGGCACCCGGACGGCGACTGCGCAGCCAGGCGTGGTTCGACGACCCGCGGGACCCCGGGATGACGGCGCTCTACGTCGAGCGCTACCTCAACTGGGGGCTCACCCGCGAGGAGCTCCAGTCGGGCCGGCCGGTGATCGGGATCGCGCAGACCGGCTCGGACCTCGCCCCGTGCAACCGGCACCACCTGCAGCTGGCCGGGCGGGTGCGCGAGGGCATCCGGGACGCCGGGGGGCTGGCCCTGGAGTTCCCGGTGCACCCCATCCAGGAGACCGGCCGGCGTCCGACGGCGGCCCTGGACCGCAACCTGGCCTACCTCGGCCTGGTCGAGGTGCTGTACGGCTACCCGCTGGACGGCGTGGTGCTGACCACCGGCTGCGACAAGACGACGCCGGCCTGCCTGATGGCCGCGGCCACGGTGGACCTCCCGGCGATCGTGCTGTCCGGGGGGCCGATGCTCGACGGCTGGCACGACGGCGTGCGGACCGGGTCGGGGACCATCGTGTGGAAGGCCCGGGAGCTGCTCGCCGCCGGCGAGATCGACGAGGCCGGGTTCGTCGAGCTGGTGGCCTCCGCGGCCCCCTCCCCCGGCCACTGCAACACCATGGGCACCGCGTCGACGATGAACGCGATCGCCGAGGCCCTCGGCATGAGCCTGCCCGGCTGCGCCGCCATCCCCGCCCCGCACCGGGACCGCGCCCGGATGGCCTACCTGACCGGCCGGCGGATCGTGGAGATGGTGCGGGAGGACCTCCGGCCGTCCGACGTCCTCACCCGGGAGGCGTTCGAGAACGCCGTCGTGCTCACCTCCGCGATCGGCGGGTCCACCAACGCGCCGATCCACGTCAACGCCCTCGCCCGGCACGCGGGGGTGCCGCTGGACGTCGACGACTGGCAGGAGCTGGGCCTGCACGTGCCGCTGATCGTGGACCTGCAGCCGGCCGGCCGGTTCCTCGGCGAGGAGTTCCACCGGGCCGGCGGCGTGCCCGCCGTCGTCGCCGAGCTCATGGGCCACGGGCTGATCCACGAGGACGCCCTGACCGTCACCGGCCGGTCGATCGGCGAGAACTGCCGGGAGGCCCGGGTGACCGACCGCGAGGTCATCCGCACCTTCGACACCGCGCTGCTGCCCGACGCCGGCTTCCTGGTGCTGCGGGGCAACCTCTTCGACAGCGCGATCATGAAGACCAGCGTCATCTCCCCCGAGTTCCGGGAGCGCTACCTGTCCGACCCCGCGCACCCGGGGGTGTTCCAGGGCCGCGCGGTCGTCTTCGACGGGCCGGAGGACTACCACGCCCGCATCGACGACCCGGCGCTGGCGGTCGACGAGACCTGCCTGCTGGTCATCCGCGGGGTCGGCCCGCTGGGCTACCCGGGCTCGGCCGAGGTGGTGAACATGCAGCCGCCCGCGGCCCTCATCAAGCAGGGCGTGCACGAGCTGCCGTGCATCGGGGACGGCCGCCAGTCGGGGACGTCGGGCTCGCCGTCGATCCTCAACGCCGCACCCGAGGCGGCCGACGGCGGCGGGCTGGCGCTGCTGCGCACCGGCGACGTGGTCCGCATCGACCTCGGGGCCGGGCGGGCCGACGTGCTGGTGCCCGACGAGGAGCTGGCCGGGCGGCGGCGGGCGCTGGAGGCGGCGGGCGGCTACCCGGTCCCGGCGGCGCAGACGCCGTGGCAGGAGATCCAGCGCGGGATGGTCACGCAGCTGGACGAGGGGATGGTGCTGCGTCCGGCAGTGGGCTACCGGCGCGTGGCGCAGACGATGGGCATCCCCCGCGACAACCACTGAGGCGGCCGTCAGCCCCCCGGTGGCCGCACCAGCGCCACGGCCTCGGCGGTGAGCCGGCGGACCGTCCCGACGTCGCCGGCCGCGACCCGGTCGCGGGGCACCATCCACGAGCCGCCGACCGCCAGCACCGCGTCGACGGCGAGGTAGTCCCCGACGTCCGCCGGGCCGACGCCGCCGGTGGGCACGAAGCGGACGCCGCCGAAGGGCGCGGCGAGCGCGCGGATCGCCGCGGGCCCGCCCGAGGTGCCGGCCGGGAAGAACTTCACCGCGGTCAGGCCGAGCTCCACGGCGGCCTGCACCTCGGTGGCCGTGACCGCGCCGGGCAGGGCGAGGACGCCGTGCTCGGCGCACCGCTCGACGACGGCGCGGCTGAGCCCCGGCGAGACGACGTAGCCCGCCCCGGCGGCCACGGCCCGGTCCACCTGCGCCGGCGTGAGCACGGTGCCGGCCCCGACCAGGACGTCGCCGCGCTCGGTCATCGCCCGGATGGCGTCGGCCGCGGCCGGGGTGCGGAAGGTGACCTCGGCGACCGGCAGGCCGCCGTCCACCAGCGCACCGGCCAGCGGTGCGGCGTCGGCCGCGTCGTCCAGCACCACGACCGGGACCAGCCGCGCCCGGCCCAGGGCGGCCAGCACCTCCTCCGGCGGCGGCGGGCTCACCGCTCCACCACGTTGCGCAGCTCGCCGCCGTCCAGCAGCGCGGCGACGTTGTGCGCGATCAGCGCGTCGGCGCCCACGGGCCGCCCGCCGGCCGCGTGCGGGGTGAGCAGGAGGTTCGGCGCGTCCCACAGGGGTGAGCCGGCCGGCAGCGGCTCGACGGCGGTGACGTCGAGGGCCGCTCCGGCGATGCGCCCCTCCCGCAGCGCGGTGACCAGGGCCCCCTCGTCGACGGTGGAGCCCCGGCCGACGTTGACCACGAGCGCGTGGGGCGGCAGTGCGGCCAGCCGCGCGGCGTCCAGCGCGTTCGCGGTGGCGTCGGTCGACGGCAGGATCATGACGAGGACGTCGGTCCGCCCGAGCTCGGCCGCCAGGTCGTCCTCGGCGACGACGGGGAACCCGGCCCGCTCCCCGGCGCGGCGCGCCACGCCGCGGACGTCGGCGCCCAGCGCGGACAGCAGCGGCGCGAGGGTCTGCCCGATGGCCCCGAACCCCCACACGAGCACGCGCGCGTCGATCAGGGTGGTGACCGCCCCTGCCGGGTGCAGCGGCTGGAGGCCGCCGAGCTCGCCGGCCCACCGGTGCCGGTCCTGGGCGCGCACGGCGGCGGGCAGCCGGCGGAGGAGGGCGAGGACCAGGGCGAGGGTGTGCTCGGTGACCGGCCGGCTGTGCAGGCCGATCCCCGCGGTGACGACGACGTCCGCGGGGAAGCCCGCGCCGAGGACGGCGTCCGGCCCGGCGGCCAGCGTCTGCACCCAGCGCAGCCGCGGCATCCGGCCGGCCACCGCGGCGAGGTCGGCCGGCGAGTTGCCCCAGACCACCAGCGCCTCGGCGTCCAGGTGCTCGTCGGGGACCGGCGCCGAGACGGCATAGGTGACCGCCTCGACCCCCTCGGGCAGGGCCGGGTCGAGCGGGAGGGAGTCGGGCAGCAGCAGCTTCACCGGGGACGACCGCCTTCGTCGGGGACCGGGGTCGGGTCAGGGTGTAGCACGCCCGGCGGGGGCCCCGCAGGACCGTCGCCGGGGCGCGCGGTCATCCCCGTCGGGCAGGGCCGCGGGCAGCTGCCCGGGCACCCGCGCTCACGAGCCCTCCCGACGTGCGGCAGCAGGACGGCGACGAACTCGCCGCCGGAAGCCGTGCTGGAACCAGTGCTCTTGCGGTGTTGCGCACGTTCTTCCGGCAGTGCAGCACCGCACGAGCGGGCGCAACACCGCACGTCCCCGGCCCGACCGGAGTCCGGCGGGATCCTCGATGTCGTCTCCCGACCTCGACGTCACACTGCCGGCGGGCTCAGCGGCCGCCGACGGCGACCGGGGCGCCGGTGCGCGCGGCCTCCGCGACGGCGCAGGCGAGGGCGTGGGTGCGCAGCGCCTCGGCGACGTCGACCAGCCCGGGCGCCGGTGGCCGGCCGGACACGACGTCGACGAAGGCGCGGTCGACGGCGCGGCGACCGTCGACCGTGGGCGTGGACTCCTGCCGGCCCTCGGCGGTGCTGGTCCGCAGCGAGGTCTCGGTCAGCGAGACCGACCGGCCCTCGGCGACCACGTCGACGCCGGCCGCGGTCGGGGCGGGCAGGACGCACGAGGTGCTGACGGTCCCGACCGCGCCGGAGGCGAACCGGAGCACCGCCGCGGTCGCGTCGGGCACGTCGCGGCCCTCCGCCAGCGACGGCGCCGCCGCGCCGACCACCTCGGTGACCTCGCCGGCGAGCAGGCGGACCAGGTCGAGCACGTGGGTCACCTGCTCGACCACCTGCCCGCCGGAGCGGTCCTCGCGGCTCCACCAGGCCGCCGGAGGCGTCGTCCCCCACCAGCGGGCGTCGACGAGACGGACCCGGCCGCCGTCGAGCACCTCCCGGGCCCGCGCGACGGTGTCGAGGTGCCGCCAGTGGTAGCCGGTCGCCGTGGGCAGCCCGGCGGCGGCGACGGCGTCGGCGACGCGGCGGGCGACCGGCAGGTCGGCGGCCAGCGGCTTCTCCACGAAGAACGGCAGCCCGGCCCGCACCACCGCGAGCTCGAGGTCGCCGTGCGCGAACGGCGGCACGCACAGCCAGACGGCGTCCAGCCCCGCTCGGAGCAGTTGGCCGGGGTCCTCGGCCACCGGGACGCCGAGCTCTGCGGCCAGGGCCCCGGCCGCCGCCGGCACCGCGTCGCAGACGCCGGCGAGCTCCACGTCGTCGAAGGCGGCGAGCGTGCGCGCGTGCCGGGCACCGACCGCACCGGCACCGACCAGCCCCACCCGGACACCCATCCGCGCAGGGTGGGGGACCGGAGGTCCCCGCGTCAACGGCTTCCCCTGAGGCCCCCGGCTTCTCCACACTGGCCGCCCACGGGCCGACGGCGCGGACGGCGCTGCCGTCCGCCGGAGGAGGACAGACGATGAGGGCTGACGTCGCACGCTGGCTGACCCGGCGGACCTACCGGGCCGCGGACTTCTCCGCCCCCCGGCTGCTGGAGGCCAAGCGCCGCTCCGGGACGACGACCAGCGTGGTGCTGCCCGCGCTGGACGAGGAGCGGACGGTCGGCGCCATCGTCGAGGTGATCCGGCGGGCCTTCGTCGAGCAGGTGCCCCTGGTCGACGAGCTCGTCGTCGTCGACAGCGGCTCCACCGACCGGACGGCGTCGGTGGCCGCGGCTGCCGGGGCGCGGGTGGTCCACGTCGACGACGTCCTGCCCGAGCACGGGCACGTCCCCGGCAAGGGCGAGGCGCTGTGGAAGTCGCTGTTCGTCACCCGCGGCGACCTGCTGGTGTTCCTGGACTCCGACGTCCAGGGTTTCGACCCGCGCTTCGTGCTCGGGCTGCTCGGTCCGCTGCTGACCGATCCCACCGTGGGGTACGTCAAGGGTCTCTACGACCGGCCGCTGGCCACCGACGAGGGCCTGGTCGCCTCCGGCGGCGGCCGCGTCACCGAGCTCACCGCCCGCCCGCTGCTGGGGGCGCTGTGGCCGCACCTGTCGGGGTTCGTCCAACCCCTCTCCGGGGAGTACGCCGGCCGGCGCCGGCTGCTGGAACGGGTCCCGTTCGTCTCCCACTACGGGGTCGAGTTCGGGCTGCTCGTGGACCTCGCCGAGCTCGCCGGGATCGACGCCCTCGCCCAGGTCGACCTCGGCGAGCGGCGGCACCGGAACCAGACCGACGCCGCGCTGGGCCGGATGGCCGGCCAGATCCTGCAGGCCGCCCTGGCCCGCTGCCCGTCGCTGCAGGTGCCGGGCGACCAGCTGGTCCAGTTCGTCCGCTCCGGGGAGGCGGTGGAGCCGGTCGCCTGGGAGGTCGGCGTCCGCGAGCGCCCACCCATGGAGCGCGTCCCGGAGTACCGGGCGCGGCACGGCATCCCGGCGCCGGAGGGCTCCCGGTGAAGGTGCTCATGGACGCCGGGCCGTGGCTGGCGGTGCCCCCGCGCGGCTACGGCGGCCTGGAGAACGTCGTCGCCACGCTCACCACCGAGCTCCGCCGCCGCGGGCACACCGTCGTCCTCGCCACCGTCGGGGAGAGCCGGCAGCCGGCGGACGGGCGCGTCGTCGCCTTCTCCACCGGGCAGTTCCCGCGGCTGGCCGCGCCGTACCCCGACGTCACCGGCCTGGCGCACGCCCACGAGCAGGCCGTGCTGGCCGAGATCCGCCGGCACGCCGCGGCCGGGACGCCGTTCGACCTCGTGCACAGCCACCTCGAGGTCGTCGGCCCGGCGCTCCTGGCCGCGATGGACGACCCGGCGCCGCCGGTCCTGCACACGCTGCACTGGGACCTGCGGCGCAACGCGGACTTCTACGCGTCCTTCGACGGCCGCGGGCGGGTGTTCTTCGCCGGCGTCTCCGACACGCAGATCGCGCGGGGGCCGGCGGCGCTGCGGCGGCAGACCCTCGGGGCGGTCCCGCTGTCGGTGCCCATCCCGGAGGGCGACCCGGTGCCGCGCCGGGACCGCACCGACGCCGTCCTGGTGCTGTCCCGGCTGTGCGAGGCCAAGGGCACCGACGTCGCCGTGCGGGCCTGCCGCGCGGCCGGGCTGCCGCTGGTCCTGGCCGGCCCGGTCGGCGGCCAGCCCGACCGGGCCGCGCTCGACGCCGCGCTCGCCGACCCCGGCAGCCCGGCGCGCACCCACCCCGACGTCCGGTGGTTCCTCGAGCACGTCGACCCGCTGCTCGGCGAGGACGCCCACTGGATCGGGTCGGTCTCCGGCGCGGAGAAGGACGAGCTGCTGCGGCGGTCCCGGGCGGTGCTCTTCCCGATCCGGTGGGACGAGCCCGGGGGCACCGCCGTCTGCGAGGCGCTGGCCGCCGGGACGCCGGTCGTCGCCATGGCGCGGGGGTGCCTGCCCGCCCTGGTCGCCGACGGCGTCACCGGCTTCCTCGCCGGCGACGAGGCGGAGTTCACCGCGGCCCTGCACCGGATCGCCGAGGTCGACCCGGAGGACTGCGCCGCGACGGCCCGCCGGCGCTTCTCCCCCGCCGTCATGGCCGACGGCTACGAGCGGCTCTACGCCGAGGTGGTCCGTCGGGCCGCCGACCGCGCGGTGGGTGCGCTCTCCGGCTGACGCGTCCCCTGGCGAGCAGCCCCTCCCCTGCCCAGGGCGGCGCCGAGGCGGGTCACCGCCGCTGCCTCGGCGTCGTGGATCTCGGCGAGCTGCCGACTCATGCCGGCCAGCACCGCGGCGAGGCGCTCCTCGTCCAGCGGGGGCGCCGCGGCGTGCTCGGCCCGCAGCCGCCACAGCTCCTCGGCGGCCGCCGCCCGCTCCGCGGCGCCCGCGTCGCCCTCGGCGACCGCGCCGGTGACCGTGGCGGTGAGGGTCCGCAGCCGGGCGATCGCCGGGACGTCGTCCGGCAGCGCCGTCTCGGCGAGGGCATGCCACCGGCCGGCGATCTCCCGCCACCGCGGCGCCTCCGCGGCCAGCCCCGGCTCGTCCAGCACGACGGCGGCCTGCTCGAGGCCGTCGGCGAACAGCCCGCGCAGGTGCCCGCCCTCCATCCCGGCCGGCTCGACGCCCTCCCACACGCCGGCCAGTGCCCGCAGCAGCCCGCGCCGGTCGGCGAACACCGTCGGCCACCCCTTCGCAGCCCGGGGGTCGACGAGCAGCCGTGACCACTTCCGCCAGGCGGGCAGCGCGAAGGAGGTCGACGTCCCACCGAGGTGGTCCACGCCGGCCGCCAGCCCGGCGCGCACCGCGGCGCGCAGCCGGTCGGCGGGCACGGCGGTGCCGGCGGAGCGGACGACGAGCATCGTGTTGCGGTAGCTGCCCACCCGGGCCCTGGCCCGGTCCAGGTCCGCGACGGGCACGGTCAGCGGTGCCAGGGTGCGGTCGTCGACGTGCACCCGCCCACCCGACGCGGCGTAGGCGACGACCGGGTGGCCGCCGGCGCCGTCGAGGAACGGCGGCAGGTTCCACCAGCCCAGGTGGTAGCGGTCCGGCCAGACGATCGCCGGATCGCCGTCGGCCAGCGTCGCGGTCAGCGCCCGGGCCGCGCCCGCAGCGCCGCCGGTGCGCGACCAGGCGACGTCCAGCCCCAGCCGGTCGACCGTCGTGGCCAGCCGCCGGTCGAAGTACTGCCAGGAGTGGGTGAACCCGAGGGTGACCACGCGGCCGTGGTCGTGGGCGAACTCCCAGAGGATGTAACCGGCGCCGAGCCCGCCGCCGACGAGGAACAGCAGCGGCTCGGTGAGCGGGCCGTCGGGGCCGGTGACCCCGCGGTGCGCGAGCACGTTGGCCAGTGCCGCGGTGTCCGGGTCGGTGCCACCGCGCAGGGCCCACCCGGCGTCCACGACGGGACCGGTGTCGATGGCGCCTCCGACGACGTGCGCGCGGGCGACGGCGTAGCGCTCGCCGGTCCGGGCCATCCGCGCGCGGACGCGCGCCTTGAGCTGCTTGGCCGTGGTCATGGTCGGACTCTCCCGGCTGCCCCGCGGCGACGGCTCCACGCCCCGTGCGCCGCCGCAGCCGTGGCATCCGATCCGACGGGACGTCCGGGCCGTGCAGCGCCTCGAGGCTCCCTAAGTCCCCTTTGCCCCGCATCGCCGGCCCGCGTGGAGGACCGGTCTGGGGTTGGGCGTGAGGCTCGCCGGGGCACACCCTAGACCCGGCGGCGCCTAGGAGTCGGCCCAGGAGCGGACGACCGCCACGTCCAGCGGGAAGTCCACCGGGAAACCCCCGAACAGCAGCCGGCCCGCCGTCGCCGCGGCACGGTGCACCTCCTCGGCGACGTCGGCGGCCAGGTGCTCCGGCGTGTGGACGACGACCTCGTCGTGCAGGAAGAACGCCAGGTGCGGCCGCTCGCCCGTGGTGCCGCCCAGGCGCCACAGCCGGTTGCGCAGGTCGGCCAGCCAGCACAGGGTCCACTCCGCACCCGTGCCCTGGACGACGAAGTTGCGGGTGAAGCGGCCCCACGCGCGGCGGGCCCGCTCCCGCTCCTCGCGGGAGCCGCCGCCGTCGGGCGGCTCCCCCAGGTCGGCCGGGCGCTCCGCCCAGGCGCCGGTGGGCGGTGGCGACCCGCGGCCGAGCAGCGTGTGCACGACCTCCCCGCGCTCGCCGGCGCGGGCGGCCTCCTCCACCAGGCCGATCGCCCGGGGGTAGCGACGCGCCAGCCGCGGCATCATGCGCCCGCTCTCGCCGCGGGTGCCGCCGTACATCGCCCCGAGCATCCCGACCTTGGCCTCGGCGCGGGTCGCCACGGCACCGCCGGCGACCATGCCCTGGTAGAGGTCGGCGGACCGGGCCGCCTCGGCCATCGCCGTGTCCCCGCTCATGCCCGCCAGCACGCGGGGCTCGAGCTGGGCGACGTCGGCGACGACGAGCAGCCAGCCGTCGTCGGCGACCGCCGCCGGGCGGACCTGGGCCGGCACCGACAGCGCTCCCCCGCCGGTGGACGCCCACCGCCCGGTCACGACCCCGCCGGGCAGGAACCACGACCGGAACCGGCCGTCGCGGACCCAGGTCTCCAGCCAGCTCCAGCCGTTGGCCTGCAGCAGGCGCGACAGCTTCTTGTACTCCAGCAGTGGCGGGACCGCGGGGTGGTCGACCGACTCCAGCGTCCACGACCGGGTGTCGTCCACCGGCAGCCCCGCCGTCTGCAGGGCTCGGAGCACGGCGGCCGGTGAGTCGGGGTTCAGGTCGGGGGCCCGCAGGGCCGCGCGGACCTCCGCCGCCAGCCGCTCCAGCACCGCCGGCCGCTGCCCCGGCGCCGGCCGCGGACCCAGGAGCTCGGTCAGGATCCGCTCGTGCACGTCGGCCCGCCAGGGCAGCCCCGCGGCGGTCATCTCGGCGGCCACCAGGGCCCCGGAGGACTCGGCGGCCAGCAGCAGGTCCAGGCGGCTGCGCTGCGCCGACGCGGCGAGGGCCGCCTGCTGGCGCGCGTCCTCGGCGAGCGGGTCCAGCCGGTCGGCGGGGTCCTCGAGCGGGAAGAGGGCGGGATCGGTGGTGGTGACCGGCTGCAGCGCGTCCCAGCCGCGGGTGTCGGGGCCGGCCAGCAGCGCCGGGTCGACGAACGGCGACCGGCGCAGGACGGCGTGGGTGAGCCGCAGGTCGGTGCAGCGCTCCACCCGGACGCCGGCGTCCAGCAGTGCGGGGTACCAGCGGGTGGTGTCGTCCCAGACCCAGCGGACCGGCGCCGTCTCCCACTCGCGCACGAAGCGGGCAAGCTCCGCGGCCGGGAACCGGGTGACCGCTCCCGGCGTCCCGTCGCCGGAGAGCTCCCGCGCCTCGATCTCGGCCTCGCCCCGCCGCAGCAGGACGACGCGGTTCACCCGGACAGTGTCGCCGGAGGGTCCGACACGGCGGAGCAGGGCCGGTGCGACAGCATCGCGGCCATGACGACGACCGAGCGCACGACGCCCCCGCTGCAGGCCGACGAGCGCGAGACCCTGGAGGCCTGGCTGGACTTCTACCGGGCCACCCTCGCGCGGAAGTGCGACGGCCTGACCGACGAGCAGCTGCGCACCGCCGCGGTGCCGCCCTCGGGGCTGACACTGCTGGGCCTGGTGCAGCACATGGCCGAGGTCGAGCGGAACTGGTTCCGCCGGGTCCTGCTCGGCGAGCAGCTGCCGCCGATCCACGATCCGCAGGCCGAGCCCACCGGCCACGACGGCGGGTTCGACCTCGCCGAGGGCGCGTCCTTCGCCACCGCGCGGGCGACGTGGGAGGCCGAGGTCGCCCACGCCCGCGCCAACTGCGCCGGCCGCGACCTCGACGCGACGAGCCCGTTCATGGGCGGGCAGGTCACGCTGCGGTGGATCTACACCCACATGGTCGCCGAGTACGCCCGCCACGCGGGCCACGCCGACCTGCTCCGGGAGTGCATCGACGGGGCGACCGGCGTGTGAGCCGGCGGCGGGACCGCGGTCAGGACCCGCCGAGCAGCCGGCGCACGCAGCGGACCGGCCAGCCGGCCACCCGCACCGGCACGCCCACCACGGCGCGCACCGCGCGGCTCCCGAGCCGCAGCAGGTCGGCGTACTCGGCCGGCCGCGGCCCGCCGGCGGTCGCGGGCCGCCCGGCGGCCGGGCCGGGAGCCGGTGGGTCCTCGGCCGGCGGCGGGGTCGCCGGCACGATCAGGTCGACCGCCGTGCGGCGGCGCGGCCCCCGCAACGACTCGAACGACGGGATCGCCGGCGCGTCCGGCGACTCCTCCTCGGCGGTTCCCGGCCCCTGCAGCCCGGGAACCGAGCCTCTGGACTCGTCCCCCGGCGACCTGGTCGGCATGGCCCCGACCCTAACCGCGTCCCTCCGACGCCGTCGGCCGGTTCCCGGACGGCTCCGGGCGAGCGGGCCGGCGGGCCAGGACCAGGACCGCGACGGCGGCGGGGAGGACCGGCAGCGCCAGCAGCAGCAGCGCACCGGGCCGCTCGCCGCCGGCCGCGGTCACCGTCCCGGCGAGCAGCGGGGCCAGCAGTCCGGCGCAGCCCCACGCGGTGAACACCCGGCCGTAGACGGTGGGGAACGCGCGGGGACCGACCCGGTCCGCCGTCGCCGCGGGGACCAGCGCGGACACCGCCCCGTAGGCCAGCCCGACGGCGGCCGAGGCGGGCAGCACGGTGGCGGGCGCGGCCGACGTGGCCAGTCCGGCGACGGCGGCGGCGGTGACGGCCAGCGCGGTCGCCAGCGCCGGCAGGCGTCCCACGACGTCCGACCACCACCCGGCGGACAGCCGGCCGGCGAGGTTGCCGGCCGCGAGGAGCGAGACGGCCACGCCGGTGGCCCCCGGGCCGAGGCCACGGGCGGCCGCCAGCGGCGCGGCGGTGGCGAAGAGGACGAGTCCGGGAGCCGCGCCGCCGGCGAAGAGCACCCACAGCGCGACGAGCGCCCCGCCCGGGACCGGCTCCGCCCCGCGCGCCCGGCCGCTCCGGGGCACCCGGTCCGCCGGGGCCAGGACGGCGGCGAGCGCGAGCAGCACGGCCGTCGTCCCGGCCAGGACGGCGAGGCACGTGCGCCACCCCGCGGCGGGCAGCGCCGCCGGCGCCACGAGCCCGAGCAGCACCGGCCCGGCCGCGTAGGCCCCCACCACCACGCCGCTGGCGGTGCCGCGCCGCCGCTCGGGGACGCGGGCGGCCAGCGACACGGCGACGCCGTAGCCCAGCCCGTTGGCCGCCCCGAACAGCAGCCCGACGCCCAGCCACGGCAGCTCCGGCCGCTGCGCCGCGGCGGTCAGCCCCAGCCCGGTGCCGGCCAGGACGGCGGCGGCGGCCAGCAGCGCCCGCGGCCCGTACCGCCGCAGGCCGCGGCCCACCCCCAGCAGGCCGACGGTGAAGACCACGACCGCGGCCGCGAACACCCCGGGCCCGCTGCCGGGCGCCGCGCCGGTGTCGGCGCCCACCTGCGGCGCCACCAGGCTCCAGGCGAACAGCGTCCCCACCGCGAGGTCCGCGAGGACGCCGGCGGTGACCAGGCGGAGCGTCAGGGCAGGCCCGGAGGGTCCGTCGTCGGCTGGGGGTCTGGCCACGGTCCTCCCGGGATGACCTCGAGGCACGAGGCGGCCAGGATGGGCCACCCGGCGCCCCGGCAGCCACCCCCGTCGACGGCGCAGGGACGACTCCCGGTGGAGGCGCCGGCGTGCTTGGCTCCCGGCACGGTCCCCGAGGAGGCCCGATGCCCGTCCAGCTGAACCACACCATCGTCGCGGCCCACGACCGGGACGAGTCGGCGCGCTTCCTGACCGACGTCCTCGGCCTCGCGCCGCCGACCACCTACGGCCCGTTCGCCGTCGTCACCCTGGCCAACGGCGTCTCGCTGGACTTCATGGCGGAGGACCCGGTCATCCCGCGGCACTACGCGTTCCTGGTCACCGAGGAGGAGTTCGACCAGATCCTCGGCCGGATCCGCGCCCGCGGCCTCGAGCACTGGGCCGACCCGTTCGCGTCCCGGCCGGGTGAGATCAACACCAACGACGGCGGCCGCGGCGTCTACTGGCCCGACCCGAACGGCCACGTGCTCGAGGCGATCACCCGCCCGTACGGCGGCTGAGGCACCGCCCGGACACTCGCGGCCGCGCGTCTCGCGGCGCGGCGCACCGCCGGTCGGACGCGCGCTGCGCCGGTCCCGCGGAGCCGGCGGTGCACGAGCACACCGGCAACCAGGCCCCCCCCCCCCGATCCCCGGCGACACGCCAGGGCGGCCGTGAGTGACCTCACCGACCCCACCCGCACCTCGCGGCGCGACCAGCGACTTCCCCGCACGGCCCCTCGCTTGTGACCGGCGTTACGGCGACAGTCCACATCACGGGTCGTAGCGTTTTGGCTGCGTTCAGCTAAGAGAACGTGGCACCGGTCCGCCAAACCCTGCCCACCGGCTGCCAACCAGATCCCTCAGGGCAGGGGTGGGGGACCCAACGTTCCCGGCGCGTCCGACGCGCCTCGGGGTGAAGCCGCGCACCGCGGCCGGGCACCGATCGCCCGAACCCGACAGCTCACCTCGCCGGCGGTGATCGGAGACCACACACCCATGGCAAAGCACCGCGCGCCTCGTTACGTCCGCACCAAGAAGGCGCTCTCGAAGGCCCCCGTCGCAGCCGGCGCCACCGTCGTCGGGATGGGCATCCTCAGCACCCCGGCCAACGCCGCCACCACCCACGACTGGACCGGCGTGGCCCAGTGCGAGTCCGGTGGCGACTGGGCCATCAACACCGGCAACGGCTACTACGGCGGCCTGCAGTTCAGCCCGTCGACCTGGGCCGCGTACGGCGGCACCGACTTCGCGCCCCGGGCGGACCTCGCCACCCCCGCCCAGCAGGTCGAGATCGCCGAGCACGTGCTCGCCGGCCAGGGCATCGGCGCCTGGCCGGCCTGCGGCAAGCTGCTGACCGACGGCACCACCGCCGCCGCCACGGCTCCCGCGGCTCCCGCGGCTCCCGCCGCCGCGCCCGCCGCGGCGCCCGCCCCGGAGGGTCCGGCCGCCGACACCGCCGCGCCGTCCGCCGACCACACCGTCCGGCGCGGCGACACCGTGGCCGAGATCGCCGCCGCCCACGGGGAGTCATGGCGGTCGCTCTACGAGCGCAACATCGCGGTCATCGGCGCCGACCCGAACCTGATCTTCCCGGGTCAGGTGCTGCTGACCAGCGGGGCGGCGGCGGCCGCTCCGGCGGCGGCGGCCGCTCCGGCGGTGGCTGCTCCGGCGGCGGCTGCCCCGGCGGCGGCTGCCCCGGCGGCGGCTGCCCCCGTGGACGCCGCGCCGGTGGACGCCGCGCCGGCCAACGTGGCCGCGCCGGCTTCCGCTCCCGACGTGGATCCCGCCCCCGTCGTCACGCCGGAGCCGGCCGCGGCGCCCGCGCCGGAGGTCACCCCGCTGCCCGAGGTCGAGCCGACCCCGGCCGCCGCGGTGATCAGCAACAGCGCCGGCGCCGTCCAGCCCAGCGCGCAGGCCGCCGCCGACGCGCTGGTCACCAACGTGCCCGGCGTCGCCGGCATCACCATCGGCGGGACCCGCGCCAGCGCCGCCGACCCGCACGGCCACCCGTCCGGCCTCGCGCTGGACTACATGGTCGGCTCCGACGCCGCGCTCGGCGACGCGATCGTGGCCTACCACGTCGCCCACTGGGACGAGCTCGGCGTGGAGTACGTGATCTGGCAGCAGCGGATCCTGACCTCGCCGACCGGCGCCTGGAAGGCGATGGCCGACCGTGGCGGCGCGACGGCCAACCACATGGACCACCCGCACGTGAACTACCGGGCCTGACGACCGGCCCGCACCGGGGTTCCCTCCAGCGGCCCCCACCCGATCCCGGGTGGGGGGCCGCTGCCGTCGCGGCTGCCGCACCCGGTCGTCGTCGGCAGACTGGGAGCGTGACTCCCCCGCCGTCCGACGACCCGGCCGCGCGCGGCGTCGTCCGCCTGTTCAACACCGCCGGCGGGCGCACCCTGTGCCTGGCCGGGGACGTCGACGAGGCGGCCGTCGCCGCCTTCCTGCGCCGCTACGGCCGCGAGCCGGTCCGGGTCGAGGTGATCGACGCCGGCTCGGTGACCGGCCTGTCCGCACCCGCCCTGGAGCTGCTCCTCGACCACCTCGACGCCGCCGAGCGGGCCGGGCGGGCGGTGACCGTACGCCGCTCGCCGCCGGTGGACCGGGCCCTCGCCGCCGCCCGCTGACGGCCCCTCGGGACGGCGGACGTGGGTAGCGTTCCGCCGTGACCGTCGAGACCAACTGGGCCGGCAACCACACCTACCGGGCGCAGCGGCTGCACCGGCCGACGACCCTCGAGCAGGTGCAGGAGATCGTCGCCGCCGCCCCGCGCATCCGGGTGCTCGGCTCGCGGCACTCCTTCACCGGCATCGCCGACTCCGCGGAGCTCCTCTCGCTGGAGGCCGTGCACGCCGCGGGCTCCCCGCTCGCCGGGATCGACGTCGACCTGGCCGCCGGCACGGTCACGCTCGGCGGCGGCGTCCGGTACGGCGAACTCGCCGACGTGCTGCGCGACGCCGGTGCCGCGCTGCACAACACGGCGTCCCTCCCGCACATCTCCGTGGCCGGGGCGGTCGCCACGGCCACCCACGGCTCCGGCGTGACCAACGGCAACCTGGCCACCGCCGTCGCGGCGCTGGAGCTGGTCACCTCCGACGGCGAGCTCGTCCGCGCCGCCCGCGGCGACGCGGACTTCGACGGGATGGTGGTCGGGCTCGGCGCCCTCGGCGCGGTCACCGCCCTCACCCTCGACGTCGAGCCCGCGTTCGAGGTGGAGCAGCGGGTGTTCGAGGGGCTGTCGTGGGGCGCCCTCGCCGAGCACTTCGACGAGGTCGTCGCGTCCGGCTACAGCGTCAGCCTCTTCACCCTGTGGGGCGAGGACGTCGAGATGGTGTGGGTCAAGTCCCGCACCGATGGGACCCCTGCCCCCGAGGGCGACCTCTTCGGCGCCGTCCCGGCCACCGTCGACCGCAACCCGGTCCCCGGCCTGGACCCCACCCCGTGCACCCCGCAGCTCGGCCGGCGCGGGCTCTGGTCGGACCGCCTGCCGCACTTCCGCATGGGCTTCACCCCGAGCGTCGGCGACGAGATCCAGTCGGAGTACCTGCTCCCCGTCCGCTGGGCCCTCGACGCGATCACCGCGATCCGCGGCCTCGGGGCGCGCCTCCGGCCACTGCTGCTCACCTGCGAGATCCGCACCGTCGCTGCCGACCGGTTGTGGCTGAGCGGCTCGTACGGCGGGGACGCCGTCGCGTTCCACTTCACCTGGCGGCGGGACCCGGCCGGCGTCGACGCCGTGGTGGCCGACCTCGAGCGGGTGCTCGCGCCGTTCTCCGCCCGGCCGCACTGGGGGAAGGTCTTCGCCGCCGGTGCGGCCGAGATCGCCCCGCTGTACGAGCGGCACGCCGACTTCGTGGACCTCGTCGCACGCATGGACCCGCGGGGCGCGTTCGGCAACGACTGGCTGGAGGAGAAGGTGCTGGGCCGCTGACCGCTCCCCCGGCGACCTCGGACCCTGGTGGACGACGGTCGGCGCGGCGATCCTCGCAGGCCACGGGGACGACCGGCACGGGGAGTTCGGGGTGCTCGGCATGACGCGGACCGCGCCCACGGCGACCGTGCCGGCCTCGACGTGGCGGACCCGCGGCGCGTACTGGTGGCTGCTGCTCAGCGCCCTGGCCGTCGCCGTGTTCGCCCCGCTGCCCTACCTGACCGCCCCGCTCACCGACCTCGACGGCCTGGAGGTGGCGGCCAACCACGCCGACCGCTCGGCGCCGGTCCGGCTGGCCTTCTACCTGCACGTCGGCGCCGGCGGCCTCGCGCTGCTGCTGTCGCCGCTGCAGTTCGCCGCCCGCCTGCGGCGGCGCGCCCCGCAGGTCCACCGGGCCGTCGGACGCGTCACCGTCACGGCGATCGCGGTGGCCGGGCCGGCCGGCCTCGTCCTCGCGCCGCTCAGCCTCGCCGGACCGGTCGGGACCGCCGGGTTCGGCCTGCTGGCGCTGCTGTGGCTGGCCTGCGCCGCCACGGCGTTCCGGGCCATCCGCCGCGGGGACGTCGCCGCGCACCGGCGCTGGATGGTGCGCACCTTCGCCCTCACCTACGCCGCGGTCACGCTCCGGCTGTGGCTGGCCGTGCTCATCGCCGGGCAGACCGCCCTGGCCGGGGTGGACGCCGCCGTCGCCTTCCACCGCGCGTACCTCCTGGTGCCGTTCCTGTCCTGGGTGCCCAACCTGCTCGTCGCGGAGCGGTACCTGGCCCGGCACACCGCCGCGGGTGATACGCCGGTGCCCCTCCGTTAGGTTCCACTCCCAGCAGGCCCCCACCGCACCCGTCTCGGGTGGCGCGGTGGCGGGAGTACCAGGTGAGGGAGAAGGTGGGTCGTGGCCGCCATTGATGCCGTGCTGGACGAGGCAGGACTGAAGAACGCCCGCGTGCGCGAGTTCGTGCACCGGTACGCGGAGCTGACCGGCGCCGAGCGGATCGAGGTGGTGAACGCCTCCGACGACGCCCGACTCATCCAGGAGTCGCTGGACGCCGGGGAGCTGCTCCCCGCGGGCGAGGGTCGCTACTACTCGCGCAGCCACCCGAAGGACACCGCCCGCTCCGAGGAGCGCACCGTCGTCGCCACCAACGACCCGGCCGACGCCGGCGTCTACAACAACTGGCGCCCGGCCTCGGAGATGCGGCCGCTGCTCGAGGAGCGGATGCGGGGGGCGTCGGCGGGCAAGACCATGTACGTCGTCCCCTACCTGATGGCGCCGCCCGGCTCGCCGCTGGAGCCCTACGCCGCCGGGGTCGAGCTGACCGACACCCGCACGGTCGTGCTGCACATGATCCGCATGGCGCGCGTCGGGGTCGACCACGTCAACGACCTCGCCGACCAGGACAGCTTCGTGCGCGCGGTGCACGTCACCGGCGACCTGGAGAACCTGGGCCACGGCACCGAGGACGACCAGCGGTACTTCGTCACCGTCGCCGACGAGCGGACGATCCTGCACTACGGGTCCTCCTACGGCGGCAACGCGCTGCTCGGCAAGATCGCGCACGGCCTGCGGCAGGCGGCCTACGACGGCTGGGCCTCGGGTGAGTTCCTCGCCGAGCAGTTCATGCTGCTGGGCATCACCGACAAGCAGACCGGCCGCACGTACCACATCTGCGGCGGCTTCCCGAGCGCCTCGGGCAAGACCAACCTGGCGATGATGCTGGCGCCCGACGCCCTGGGCGACCGCTACCACGTGTCGTTCTACGGCGACGACATCGCCTGGCTGCGCGTGGACCCCGAGGACGGCCGCGTCTACGGCATCAACCCCGAGTTCGGCGTCTTCGGCGTCGCCAAGGACACCAACGAGAAGACCAACCCCACCGCCGTCGACTCGATCGCCGAGGGCACCGGGACGATCTTCACCAACGTCGCCTACAACGAGTCCACCGGCGAGGTGTGGTGGGAGGGCAAGACCCCCCAGCCGCCGGCGGACCCGACCGGCTGGCGGGACTGGGCCGGCCAGCTGGTCTCGGAGCGGCCGGCGGACGCCAAGGACGCCCCCTGGGCGCACCCGAACAGCCGGTTCACCACGACCCTCGCCAACGTGCCGAACGTGGCGGAGGACTTCGAGAACCCCAAGGGCGTGCCGATCGACGGCATCATCTTCGGCGGCCGCACCCGCGACCGGGAGCCGCTGATCCGCGCGATCACCGACCTCGCCGAGGGCGTCTACGACGGCCTGACCCTCGGCGCGGAGGCCACCTTCGCCGCCGAGGGCACCGAGGGCGTCCTGCGCTACGACCCGATGTCGATGCGCCCGTTCATGTCCTACCCCGAGGGCCCCTACGCCGCGCACTGGCTGAAGGTCATCGGCGCCGCCACCGACCAGCCGATCTTCGCCCACGTGAACTGGTTCCAGCGGGGCGAGGACGGCCGGTTCCTGTGGCCGGGCTACCGGGACAACCTGCGCCCGCTGCTGTGGCTCATGCGGCTGCGCGACGGTGAGGTCACCGGCACGCAGACGCCGGTCGGGATCGTGCCGACGAAGGAGGAGCTGGAGCTCGAGGGCGTCGACATCACCCCGGCCGACCTCGACACGATCCTCACCATCGACACCGCCCGGTGGCGGCAGGAGATGGCGCACCGCGAGGAGCACCTGTCGGCGTTCCCGGGGCTGCCGGAGGAGATCTGGGAGGCCCACCGCCGCGTCGCGGCCGCCCTCGACGCGGAGGACTGAGCGCACCCTCTGAGAACGCAGCGACGCCCCGCCAGGTCTCCTGGCGGGGCGTCGCCGTCCGCGGGGTGGGTCAGGCGCCGGCCGGCTCCGCCGGCGGGACCACCGGGGTGCCGTGGGTGTGGAAGGTGTCGATGGTCTTGAGACCCCAGGCCTGGCCCTTGGCCCGCTCGGCCTCGGTCCAGTCGACCGGCTGCCAGTCGGGGGCGAGCATCACCCGGGCGCCGGCGTTGCACAGCTCGATCCGGTTGCCGCCGGGCTCCCAGACGTAGAGGAAGAACGTCTGCTGGATGGCGTGCTTGTGCGGGCCGGTCTCGATGTGCACGCCCTGCTCCAGGGCGAGGTCGGCGGCGCGCAGGATGCCGTCGCGGGTGTCGACGGCGAAGGCGACGTGGTGCAGCCGGCCGGGGGTCTGCGTCCAGTCCCGGGTGTAGACCGCGTCGTAGGTCTTGTTGGTGAAGGTGGTCCAGCTGCCGGCGACCGTGCCGTCGTCCAGCACGATCTGCTCGGTGACCAGCGCGCCCAGCGTGTCGCGGAGGAAGTCCCGGTTGACCACCGGCTCGACGCCCAGGTAGTTGATGTGGTCCAGGCGCCGGACCGCCACCCCGTGCGACGGGAGGGCCTGGGCCTGGTTCTTCAGCGCCGGCTTGAGCTCGTCCGGCGCCCGGTACCACTCGGTCTCGTAGTACAGGCCGAGCTCGTGGCCGTCGGGGTCGGTGAACACGTAGGTCGGCCCGTAGCCGGGGTCGCCGTCCTGCCAGCCGATCCCCCGGCCGGTGGCCTCGATCTCCGCCACCCGCCGCTGCAGGGCCTCGGGGCCGGCCGCGCGCAGGTTGGTCCGGCCCACGCCGGCGTCCCGGTGCGCGGTGAGCTTGATGGTGGTCGTCTCGTAGTCGTCCCAGGCGCGGAGGAACACCGAGCCCCCGTCCTCGCCGGTCCGGGTCAGCCCCAGGTAGTCGGTGAAGAACTCGACGCTCTGCTCGAGCACCGGGGTCCTGAGCTCGACGTGGGCGAGGTGGGCGATCTCGTGCAGCGGGGGCATGACGTCTCCAGTCGACGGTCCGGGGAGCGACGGGGGCCGGCCGGCACGGGTCCGGTGGCTGCGCCGCACACCGAGTCTCGGAGAGGGCCGGCGATCAGTCCAACACCGTGATGTGGCCCCAGCGATCGCCGGTCGCGATGGACGGCGGGGGTCCGGACGACCGGGCCGGGGTGACCGCGGTGGTCACCCCGGCCCGGGTCGCGCGGACGGTCGCTCAGCGGCCGCGGGCCTCCAGGGCGGCGTCGAGCCGCGGGTAGACCCGCCGGACGTTGCCCTCGAAGACCTTCGTGCGGTCCTCCGGCGTCAGGTCCAGCGCCTCGACGTACCGGCGGGTGTCGTCGAAGTACCGACCGGTGCGCGGGTCGATCCCGCGGACGGCGCCGACCATCTCGGAGCCGAACAGGATGTTGTCGATGTCGATCACGTCGAACAGCAGGTCGATGCCCGGCTGGTGGTACACGCAGGTGTCGAAGAAGACGTTCCCCATCACCGCCTCCTCGACCGCCGGCCGCTTCAGCATGTCGGCCAGCCCGCGGAAACGGCCCCAGTGGTAGGGCACCGCGCCACCGCCGTGCGGGATGACGAACCGCAGGCCCGGGAAGTCGGTGAACAGGTCGGCCTGGACGAACTGCATGAACGCCGTGGTGTCCGCGTTGAGGTAGTGCGACCCGGTCGCGTGGAAGTTCTCGTTGGTCACCGCCGAGACGTGCACCATCGCCGGCACGTCCAGCTCGACCATCGCCTCGTAGAACGGGTACCAGCTGCGGTCGGTCAGCGGCGCCGACGTCCAGTTCCCGCCGCTGGGGTCGGGGTTGAGGTTGCAGCCGACGAAGCCGAGCTCCTCGACGCAGCGGCGCAGTTCGGCCACCGACCGCTCGATCGGCACGCCGGGCGACTGGGGCAGCTGGCAGACCCCGATGAAGGAGTCCGGGTACAGCTCCACGACCCGGGCGATGAGGTCGTTGTTGACCTGCGTCCAGCGGGTGCTCACGGCCTCGTCGCCGACGTGGTGGCCCATCGCCGAGGCGCGCGGGGAGAAGACGGTCAGGTCGATGCCGCGCTCGGTCATCAGCCGCAGCTGGCTGCCCTCGATGGTCTCGCGGATCAGGTCGTCGGGGACGTCCGGGTAGGCCGGGGGCTCCTGGCCGGCGTCGAACGCCGCCCGCTGCTGCTCGCGCCAGGCGGTGTGCGGCTCCGGTGCGGTCGTGTAGTGGCCGTGGCAGTCGATGATCATGCAGTGTCTCCTCGCGTGGTGGTCCGGTGTCCGGCGGCCGCGCCGGTCAGCTGTCCTGGCGGTCCCGCAGCTCGACGAGCAGGTCGCGGGCCGCGGCGGCGATCCGCGGGGGCACGCCGAGCTCGGTGAGCTGGTCGGCGGCGGCGGTCATCTCGTCGGCGCGGCGCCGCGCGTGCCGGTGGGTTCCGTCGACCAGCCGGTCGATGGTCCGCTCGTCGAAGCCGGTCAGCTCGGCGCTGATGTCGTCCCGCAGCCAGTCGGCGCAGCCGGCGGCCTCGGCGGCCGCCAGCGCCTCGACCACCGCGGCGGCCAGCCCCTTGTAGAAGACGCTGCGCAGCAGCTTGCGGGAGATCGCCTCCCCCGCGGGGCCGGGCTGGATCGTGACCTCGACGCCGAAGCAGGCGAGGACCTCGGCGTAGCGGGCCGCACCCTCACCCGAGACCAGCATCGGGGTGCGCAGCCCCTTGCCGGGCACCGGCGACATCAGCGCCACGTCGACGACCGGCACCTCCCGGCCGGCCAGCTGCTCGACCAGGGCGGCCTTCACCCCGGGCGAGGCGGTGTTCAGGTCGGCCCACACGGTGCCGGGACGCAGCGCCGGCAGCGCGTTGACGAGCGCGGTCACCGCGTCGTGCGAGCTGTTGGCGCTGAGCACCAGGTCGGCGTCGGCGACCGCCTCGGCCTCGCTGCCGCGGGGCTGCACACCCTCGACCACGATGCGCTTGGGGTCGTACCCGCGGACGTCGGCGCCGGCCGCGACCAGGTCGCGGCCGATCTCCGACCCGGCCTCACCGAGCCCGAGCAGGGCGATGCGGGCGGTCACGCGGCGCCCTCCGCGGCCCGCGGGAACGCCGTCCCGTCGAACAGCTTGCGGGCGGTCCGCACCACGCCCGAGCGCAGCACCCGGGGCGGGGTGGCCGAGGCGTCGACGACGACGTCCACCAGCAGGTGGCCGGTGGGGTGCTCGACGTCGACCTGCGACCGGCCCTCGGGCCAGGCCGCCGTGAGCTCGTGCCCCACGGCGCCGGGCAGCAGCATCCCGGTCACCACGCTCACCGCGGCGAGGACGCCGATCGAGGTGTGCGGCTGCACCGGGATGAACGACCGGGTGCTCACCTGCCCGCCGTCCCGGGCGGGCGCGAGCAGCACGGTCTTGGGCACCGACGAGCGGGTGACGTCCCCGAGGCCCATGAGCTGGCCGGCCTTGGTGCGCAGGGCGTCGACCCGCTCGAGCAGCGCCGCGTCGGCGGCCAGCTGCTCGTGCGGCTCGTACCCGGTGAGCCCGAGGGACCCGGCCGTCGCGACGACCACCGGCATGCCGTTGTCGACGCAGGTGACCTCGACGCCGTCGATCGTGTCCCGCAGGTGGCCGGTGGGCAGCAGGCTGCCGGTCGCCGAGCCCTCGGTGTCGCTGAAGGCGAGCAGCACGGGAGCGGCCGTGCCGGGCACGCCGGCGATGGCCACGTCGCCGCGGTACTCGACCCGGCCGCCCGGCGTCGGGAACGTGGCGACGGCGATGCTGTCTGAGTTGACCATCCGGATGCGGACGGTGGTCTCCTCGGCGCCGGCGGGCACCAGGCCGCGCTCCACCGCGAACGGCCCGACGCCGGCCAGGATGTTGCCGCAGTTCTGCTGGTCGCCGACGGTGGCCTCGTCCACGCCGAGCTGCAGGAACAGGTAGTCGACGTCGGCATCCGGGTGGGCCGACGGGCCGACGACGGCGACCTTGCTGGTCAGCGAGGTCGCGCCGCCCAGACCGTCGATCTGCCGCGGGTCGGGGGTGCCCATGAGCCGCAGCAGCAGGTCGTCGCGGGCCGCGGGGTCGGCGGGCAGGTCGCCGGCCTCGAGGTACAGGCCGCGGGACGTGCCGCCGCGCAGCAGCGTGCAGCGGACGCCGGTGACGTCGTAGCCGGGGGTGTCACTCACCGCCGGCGCCCTTCGCGTACTCCTCGTAGGTGACGTACTCGATGCCGAACTCGGGCAGCCGCTCGCGCAGGCCGTACCGGTCGAGTCCCAGCTCGCCCTGCTGGAAGGCGGCGCGGGTGGCGGCCTCCTTGTCCAGCCGGGCCTGCGAGGCGGTCAGCGCCCGGCCGACGTCGGCCCGGGGCACCACCATCACGCCGTCGTCGTCGCCGAGGACGACGTCACCGGGGTGGATCGTCTGCCCGCCCAGGACGACGGGCACGTTGACGGCACCGGCGGTCGCCTTGACCGACCCCTGCGCGCTCACCGCCCGGGACCACGCCGGGAAGCCCATCTCGCGCAGCTCGGCGACGTCGCGGACGCCGCTGGCCAGGACCACGCCCCGGACGCCCCGCTGGGCCAGCGACGTGGCGAACAGCTCCCCGAACAGCCCGTCGGTGGACGGCGAGTTGGTGGCGACCACCAGCACGTCGCCGGGCCGGCACTGCTCGACCGCGACGTGGATCATCAGGTTGTCCCCGGGCCAGCACACGGCGGTGACGGCGGTGCCGCCCATCCGTGCGCCCGGCCACGCGGGCCGGTACTCCGGGCCGAGGTAGCCGACCCGGCCCAGCGCCTCGTGCACGGTGGCCACGCCGCGGGTGCCGAGGGTCTCGGCCTCGCCGACGTCGGCGCGGGGCGGGTCGGTGACGACGACGGTCCTCATGCCGCCACCGCCTGGCGAACGGCGTGCGCTGCGGGGTTCTGGGACACGGGCATCTCCTCGGAGGTGGTGGGTCAGTCGGCGGTGGGTCGGGCGAGGGCGGCGACGACGCTCTCGAAGTGGCTGCGCGCCGCCGCCTCGGCCGCCCGGGGATCGCGGGCCACGATGGCCTCGACGACCCGCCGCAGCTCGGTGAGGGACTGCTGCGCGCGGCCGGGCCGCAGGGACAGCTGGAACTGGTGGCGCACGATCTGGGCCTGCAACCGCTCGATCATCCGGCCGGCGGTGGCCTGCCGCGCGGTGGCGCGGATGACCGAGTGCAGCTCGGCGACGAGCGCGGAGTACTCGAGCAGGTCGCCGTCGGCCACGGCCCGCTGCATGCGGTCGCACTGGCCGCGCAGCCGCTCGGCGTCGGCCGCGGTGACCCGTTCGGCGGCCTTGGCGGCCAGCAGGCCCTCGAGGACCAGGCGGCACTCGGTGATCTCGACGGCCTCGGCGACGGAGACGGTGCGCACCCGGGCGCCGCGGTTCGGGATGCGCTCGACCAGCCCCTCGGCGATCAGCACGTCGAGCGCCAGGCGGACGGCGTTGCGGCTCACGCCGAAGGCCTCGGCGAGGTCGGCCTCGACCAGCCGGTGCCCCGGGGGCATGTCGCCGCGGGTGATCGCCGCGCGCAGGCGGTTCTCGGGAGCCTCGCGGCCCTGCGATCCGACGTCCACGGCGACCTCCCTCGTGCGCTCCCCGACACCCTATCGTCCTGTCGGCAGGGTTGTCGACAATCCTGCTGACAGACGGACGGGCGGCACACTGTCCCCACGAGCCCCCGGCGAGCGGAGACGGCCATGGACCTGCGGCAGCTGGAGTACGTGGTGGCCGTCGCCGAGGAGCGCAGCTTCACCCGGGCCGCCGCGCGCTGCCACGTCGTCCAGTCCGCCCTGAGCGCGCAGGTGGCGCGGCTCGAGCGGGAGCTCGGCGTCACGCTGTTCCACCGCACCAGCCGCTCGGTCCGGCTGGCCCCGGCCGGGGAGCTGCTCCTCCCCCACGCCCGGGCCCTGCTCCGGGGCGCCGAGGTGGCGCGGGCCGTGCTCGACGAGTTCTCCGGGGTGGTCACCGGGCGGCTGCGGCTGGGCATGGTCGGCACCGCCGGCCGCGGCGTGCCGGTGCTCGAGCAGGCCCTGCTCGCCTTCCACCAGCGGCACCCCGCCGTGGAGATCGCCGTGCAGGACTCCGGCAGCCGGCACATGGCCGAGCAGGTCCGCACCGGGGACCTCGACCTCGCGTTCGTCGGCCTGGCCGCCGACCAGGTGCCCCCGGGGGTCGTGCACCACCTGCTCGCCGACGAGCCGCTCGTGGCCGTCGTCCCCCGCACCCACGCCCTGGCCGCAGCCGGCCACACCTCGCCGGCCGCGCTCGCCGCGGTAGGACAGTTCGTGGAGATGCGCGCGGAGTCGGGGCTGCGGCTGCAGGTCGACGCGGCGTTCGAGCGGGCGGGGGTCGAGCGGACCATCGCCTTCGAGCTGGGCAGCTCCGACGCCGTCGTCCGGTTCGCCGGCCTCGGGTTCGGCGCCGCCCTGGTGCCCGCCTCGGCGGCCGAGGGGGTCGCCGACGTCGCCGTCCTGACCGTCGGCGACGCCGCCGCCCGGCACCCGATCGGCCTCGTGCACCGCGCCCCGGAGCCCTCGACGCCGAGCGCCCACGCCTTCCTGGCCCTCCTGCGGGACGGCGCGGAGGGAGGCATCGGCGCGGCCCGGGCCGGGTAGGGGCGCTGCGCCCACACCCCACAGGGAGGAGCACGACATGGACGTCGGAGGACTCGGCGACAAGGCGAAGCAGGCCCTCGACAGCGAGAAGGGCGAGAAGGTCAGCGACCAGGGGCTGGACAAGGCCGAGCAGTTCGCCGACGACAGGACCGGCGGCAAGTTCGACGCCCAGTCGGACAAGGTCGGCGACATGGCCGACGAGCGGATCGGCCAGCAGGACGCCGGCGGCGCCTGACGTCCGCGGCGGTGGGTGGGCGGGCCCACCCACCGCCGGAACGGACCGGCTGATGGATCCCCTCGACGACGGACGGCCCGCCCCCGCGGTCGTCGCCGGCCGGATGGCCGCCGCGGCGACGGCGTGGCTGGCCTCGCTCGACCCCGGCCAGCGGGACCTCGCCCGGCGCCCCGGGCCGGTGGCCGGCCCGTCGGCGGAACGGGAGCGGGTGCGCTGGCACTACGTCCCCACCGACCACGGCGGGCTGCCGCTGGGTGCGCAGCGCCCCCTCCAGCAGTCGCTCGCGATGGAGCTGGTGAGCACGGGCCTGTCGACGGCCGGCTACGTGACCGTCTGCGCCGTCCTGGGCCTGGAGAACGTGCTCGACCGCGCCGAGGGCTTCCCGCGACGCGGTGGCCGGGAGCGGTACCGCGACCCCGGCCTGTACTACCTGCGGGTGTTCGGCGAGCCCGGCGGCACCGACCCGTGGGGCTGGCGTCTCGGCGGGCACCACGTCTCGCTGAACAACCTGGTGGTGGACGGGCGGGTGCGGGCGGTGACCCCGTGCTTCCTCGGGGCCAATCCGGCCGCGGCCCCGCTGCTGGGGGGCGGCGCGCTGCGGGCGCTCGGCGGCACGGAGGACCTCGCGCGGGAGCTGGTCCGGTCGCTCGCGCCGGACCTGCGTGCCCGGGCGGTGCTCCTCGACCGCCCCCCGTCGGACATCGTCAGCCGCAACCGCCCGCGGCTGCTCCCCGGCGACGACGGGGACCCCGGGCCGGACGACGGCCGGCTGGCCCTCACGCGGGAGCCGCGCGGACTCGCGGCCGGGGAGCTGGACGGCACCCAGCGGGCCCTGCTCGAGGCGCTGCTCGCGGCGCACCTGGGACGGGTTCCCGACGGCGTCGCCCCACCCGTGGACGTCGACGGCGTCCACTTCGCGTGGGCCGGCTCCACCGAACCCGGCCGGCCGCACTACTTCCGCCTGCAGGGGCCGCGGCTGCTCGTGGAGTGGGACGACACGCAGGACGGCGCCAACCACGCGCACTCGGTGTGGCGCGACCCGGAGGGCGACTTCGGCCTGGACGCCCTCGCCGAGCACCGGGCGGCGCACCACACGCGCTGACGCGTCGGCCCGCCAACGGGGGTCCCGGCGATTCCCGCCGAGCCGGCGCGGTGAGCCGCTGCGGATCCGTGCCGCCGTCGTCGTGTCCACCGGGACCGTGACTTTTGTGGGCCGGCGGCACATTGACCCTCGGCGACGATGCATCCTATTTTGTGGCGGCGATCACATCCCATCGGGTGACGAGCGGACCCCGATGGCCAGAGCCCCACTGACGTCGAGGGAACGCGCATGGCACTGGACGAGGCGACGACGGCCTTCCTGACCCAGATGGCAGCCGGTGGCGGTCCGCCGCTGCACGAGATGACCCCTCAGGAGGCCCGCGGGCTGACCGCCGCGCTGCGCGAGCTGTACGGGCCGGGGCCGGAGGTGCACGAGGTCCGCGACGAGCGCGTCCCCGTGGCCGGCGGCGAGATCCTCGTCCGGGTCCTCACCCCCACCCCGACACCGCGCGGTGTGCTGGTCTACCTCCACGGCGGCGGCTGGGTCATCGGCACCGCGCCCGAGTTCGACACCCTCGGCCGCGTGCTGGCCGACCGCACCGGCATGGCCACCGTGCTCGTCGACTACCGGCTGGCCCCCGAGCACCGGTACCCGACCGCGGTCGAGGACTCGTGGACGGCGCTGCGGTGGATCGCCGAGCGGCGGGAGTCGCTCGGCGGCAGCGGCCCCCTCGTCGTCTGCGGCGACAGCGCCGGCGGCAACCTCGCGGCCGTCCTGGCCCAGCGCGCCCGGGCGGCCGGCGCGCCGGACATCGACCTGCAGGTGCTGGTCTACCCCGTCACCGACGCCGGCATGGACACCGAGTCCTACGCCGACCCGGCCAACCAGCTGATGCTCTCGCGCGACAGCATGGTCTGGTTCTGGGACCACTACGCGCCCGACCCGGACTCCCGCCTCCAGCCGGACGCCGCACCGCTGCGGGCCGCCGACCTCTCCGGCCTGCCGCCGGCGGTGGTCATCACCGCCGAGCACGACGTCCTGCGGGACGAGGGCGAGGCCTACGCCCGCCGGCTCGCCTGGGCGGGCGTGCCGGTGGACCTGCGCCGCTTCGACGGCCAGATGCACGGCTTCTTCACGATGGTCGGCCTGCTGCCCGGATCCGCGACCGCCATCGACCACGTCACCGCCGCGATCGCCGCGCGCACCGCCTCTCAGCCCGCCTGAGCCCGCTCCCCCACTCCACGACGGCCGTCCCGGCCGGCGTGCCTTCCCCACCCCATCCCGGCTCCGCCCAGGAGGACCCGTGTCCGCACCAGCAGCCGACCCCCAGGCCGCGACCCCGTCCGTACCGGCCACCGTCGACGCCGTCATCGTCGGCGCCGGCTTCTCCGGCATGTACCTGCTGCACCGACTCCGAGGCATGGGCCTGACCGCGGTGGTGTTCGAGGCCGGCACCGACGTCGGCGGCACCTGGTACTGGAACCGCTACCCGGGCGCGCGGGTCGACATCGAGAGCCTGGCGTACTCCTACTCCTTCGACCCGGACCTGGAGCAGCACTTCGAGTGGCAGGAGCGCTACCCGACCCAGCCCGAGATCCTCCGGTACGCCCAGCACGTCGCCGACCGCTTCGACCTGCGCAGGGACATCGTCTTCCGCACCCGGGTGACCGCCGCGCACTTCGACGAGGAGACCGGCACCTGGGAGGTCCGCACCGAGCACGGGGACGCGGTGACCGCCCCGTACCTGGTCATGGCCACCGGGTGCCTGTCGGCGTCCAAGCACCCGGAGATCCCGGGCCGCGAGACGTTCAAGGGCGCCAGCTACCACACCGCGCACTGGCCGCACGAGGGCGTGGACTTCACCGGCCTGCGCGTCGGCGTCATCGGCACCGGGTCCTCCGGCGTGCAGTCGATCCCCGTCATCGCCGCCGAGGCCGCCGACGTGACGGTCTTCCAGCGCACCCCCGCGTACTCGCTGCCCGCCCGCAACCGGAAGCTGCGCCCCGACGAGATCGCGGAGATGAAGGAGCAGTACCGGTCCTACCGGCAGGCGCAGAAGGAGTCCGCGTTCGGCGTCCCGATCGCGCCGGCGACGAAGTCGGCGCTGGAGGTGTCCGCGGAGGAGCGCGAGGCACGGTTCGAGGAGGCCTGGGAGAGCGGCAGCCTGGTCAACCTGCTGACCACCTACACCGACCTCACGCTCTCCCAGGAGGCCAACGACCTCGCCCGGGAGTTCGTCCACCGCAAGGTCAAGCAGATCGTCGAGGATCCCCAGACCGCCGCGGACCTGTGCCCCGAGTACCCGATCGGCACCAAGCGCCCCTGCCTGGACACGCAGTACTTCGAGACCTACAACCGCCCGAACGTGCACCTGGTCAACCTGCAGCGCGAGCCGCTGGTGGAGATCACCGAGAAGGGCATCCGGACGGCGGCCGACGAGTACGTCTTCGACGCCATCGTCTACGCCACCGGCTTCGACGCCATGACCGGCTCGCTGACCAACGTCGACATCCGCGGCCGGGGCGGGGCCTCCCTCAAGGAGACGTGGAGCGCCGGGCCGCGGACCTACCTGGGCATCGGCTCGGCCGGCTTCCCGAACCTCTTCATGATCACCGGCCCGGGCAGCCCGTCGGTGCTGTCGAACATGATCGTGTCGATCGAGCAGCACGTGGACTGGGTGTGCGACGCCATCGCCCACCTGCGCGACCAGGGCCTGCGCACGATCGAGGCCAGCCAGGAGGCCCAGGACGCGTGGGTCGACCACGTGAACCTCATCGCCTCGTACACGCTCTACCCCAAGGCGAACTCCTGGTACATGGGCGCGAACGTCCCCGGCAAGCCACGGGCGTTCATGCCCTACGCCCGGCGGCGTCGGCGAGTACCGGAAGAAGTGCGACGAGGTCGCCGCCAAGGGCTACGAGGGCTTCCTCCTGAACGCGTGACCACCACCTGCCGCGGCGCCCGGGTCACGGACGACGACGTCCGTGACCCGGGTCGGCGCCGCGCCCCGGCGCCGGCGCCGTCAGGTGCCTCCGCCGTCCCCGGGCCACAGGGAGCGCTCCACCGCCGCGCGGAACTCGACGTAGATCTGCCGGTAGCGGGCCACGGCCCCGGCGCGGTCGCCCCGCTCGAGCAACTCCAGCACGGCGCCGTAGCCCTCGACCCACGGCCGCCAGGAGTCGCTGTGGGAGTCCATGGCCAGCATGCGCAGCACCCGCACCACCACCAGGTCCAGCATCGACTGGAGCTCCCGGTTGCCGTTGGCCATCACCACGATCGTGCTGAAGTCCGCCCCGGCCGCCGAGGCCGTGGTGACGTCGCCGCGGGCGAGCGCGGCGGTGTACTCCGCGTAGCGGGTGCGCAGACGGGCGAGGTGCTCCTCGGTCAGGTTGTCCACGCCCCCGGCGAACCCGGCGCAGGCCAGCAGCTCCATGACGTCGACCAGCTCGAGCGCCGACTTCTGGGTGAGGCCGGCGACCTTCCGGGTGCGGTTGGGCGCGACGTCGACCAGGCCCTCGGCGGCCAGCTGGGTGATGGCCTCGCGCACCGGGGTGATGCTCACGCCCAGCCGCGCCGCGAGCTCGGCGTCCTTGAGCACGGTGCCCGTCGGCAGCTGCCCGGAGGTGATCTCCTGCCGCAGCCGCCGGAGGACCGCCTCCCGCCGCGTGAGCGGGACCTCGAACGACGACGTCACCGGACCCCCTCTCCCGGTCATCGTGCCAGCCGGGCGCCGCACCCGCCCGCCGCTGCACCCTCGTCCCCCGGCCGCACCCTCGCCGGTCCCGCGCACCGCCCCGCACCCGACCCGATGGAGGACCCATGTCCCGCCGTGAGCTGATCGACCCCGAGTGCCGCGTCCCGCTCGACGGGCTGCTGGAGGCCCTGCCCGGGGGCTTCAACTCGATCCCCGACATCGTGGCCCGGCGGGCGGCGGTGCAGCAGATCCTCGCGTCCATGGACGTCCCGGAGAACCCGAACGTCACGAAGGAGGACCGCGCCGTCCCCGGGCCGGAGGGCGAGCCGGACATCTCCGTGCGGATCTACCGCCCGGCCGGCGCGACCGGCACGCTGCCGGGCGTCTACTACATCCACGGCGGCGGGATGATCCTCGGCGACGTGGCCGGGGAGGACGTCGCCGCCACGATGCTGTGCGAGCAGCTGGGCGCCGTGGTGGTCTCGGTGGAGTACCGCCTGGCCCCCGAGCACCCCCACCCCGCCCCGGTCGAGGACTGCTACGCCGGGCTGCGCTGGATGGCGGCCAACACCGCCGACCTCGGGGTGGACGCCGACCGGATCGCCGTCTACGGGGCCAGCGCGGGCGGTGGCCTGACCATCGCCACCGCGCTCCTGGCCCGCGACCGCGGCGGCCCGGCCATCCGGTTCATGATGCCGATCTACCCGATGATCGACGACCGCAACGAGACGGCGTCGAGCCAGGAGATCACCGACATCGGCATCTGGGACCGCGCCGGCAACGTCGAGGCCTGGGCCTGGTACCTCGGCGGCAAGCCGGCCGACGAGTACGCCGCGCCGGCCCGGGCCGTGGACGTCTCGGGGCTGCCGCCGGCCTTCATCGACGTCGGCACCGTCGACCTGTTCCGCGACGAGGACATCGGCTTCGCCCAGCGCCTGATGGCGGCCGGTGTGCCGTGCGAGCTGCACGTGTACCCGGGCAGCTACCACGCGGCGGAGACCTTCGCGCCCGACGCGTCGCTGTCCCGCCGCATCTGGGGCACGCGCATCGACGCCCTGCGCCGCGCCCTCACCTGATCGCGGTACCCCGGGGGGGGGGGGGGGGGGGGGGGGGGGGGGGGGGGGGGGGGGGGGGCGGGGGGGGGGGGGGGCGGGGGGCGGCGCGCCCCCCCCCCGCCCGCCCCCCCCCCCCCCCCCCCCCCCCCCCCCCCCCCCCCCCCCCCCCCCCCCCCCCCCCCCCCCCCTGCCACGATCCCCCCGTGCTGCTCGCCGACGTCGTCGCCGCCTCCACCGCCGTCGCGGCCACCCGCTCCCGCACGGCCAAGGCGACGGCGATCGCCGACCTGCTGCGCCGCGCCACGGACGACGAGGTGCCTGCGGTCACCGCATGGCTGGCCGGTGAGCCGCTGCAGCGCCGCCTCGGCGTCGGCTGGCGCACGCTCGCCCCGCTGACCGGGGAGCCCGCCGCGGCGCCGGCCCTCGCCGTGACCGCCGTCGACGCGGCGCTGGGGGAGCTCGCCGCGACCGGCGGGGCCGGCTCCACCGCCCGCCGGGAGACGCTGCTGCGCGCCCTGCTGGGGGCGGCCACCGCGGACGAGCAGCGGTTCCTCGTCCGCCTGCTCACCGGCGAGCTGCGCCAGGGCGCACTGGAGGGCGTCGTCCTCGACGCGGTGGCCACGGCGGCCGGCGTCCCGGCGGCGGGGGTCCGGCGGGCGTTCATGCTGTCGGGCAGCCTCCCGGAGACCGCGGCCACCGCCCTCACCGGCGGCGCGGCCGCGCTCGACGCCGTCTCCCTGCGGGTCGGCCGGCCGGTGCGGCCCATGCTCGCCAGCCCGGGTTCCTCGCTGGACGCGGCCCTGGAGGACCTCGGCGCCGACGTGACCGTGGAGTTCAAGCTGGACGGCGCCCGCATCCAGGTGCACCGGGACGGCCACGACGTCCGGGTCTGGACCCGCACGCTGCGGGAGGTGACCGACGGCGTGCCGGAGCTGGTCGACCGGGTCCGCGCGCTGCCGTGCACGACCGCCGTCCTCGACGGCGAGACCCTCGCCCTGGACGACGACGGCCGGCCGCGGGCCTTCCAGGAGACGATGAGCCGCTTCGGCAGTGACGCTTCCGATGCCGGCGTGCTGCTGAGCCCGTTCTTCTTCGACCTGCTGCACCTCGACGGCCGCGACCTGCTCGACGAGCCGCTGTCGGTCCGCCTCGACGCGCTGGCCGGGTTGCTGGCCGCCGACGAGCACGCCCCACTCCGCATGCCGGGCGTCCGCTCCCCCGACCCGGACCGGGCCGCGGCGGTGCTGGACGGCGCCCTCGCCGCGGGACACGAGGGCGTCGTGGTCAAGGCCCTGGACGCGCCCTACGCCGCGGGTCGGCGCGGGCGGGCCTGGCAGAAGGTGAAGCCGGTGCACACCCTGGACCTCGTCGTGCTCGGCGCGGAGTGGGGGTACGGCCGCCGCGCGGGCAAGCTGTCGAACATCCACCTGGGCGCCCGCGACCCCGACGGCGGGGAGCCGGTGATGGTCGGCAAGACCTTCAAGGGCATGACCGACGAGCTGCTGGACTGGCAGACCGCGACCTTTCCCGAGCTGGCCCGGGAGCGGCCGGAGTGGGGCGTGCTGCTGCGGCCGGAGCTGGTCGTGGAGATCGCCCTGGACGGCGCACAGCGCAGCCCCCGCTACCCCGGCGGGGTCGCGCTGCGCTTCGCCCGGGTGCTGCGCTACCGGCCGGACAAGACACCGGCCGAGGCCGACACCCTCGACGCGGTGCGCGCGCTGCTGGCCGGCGGCTGACCGCGCCTCAGTGGGTGGCGCTGGACCGCAGCGCGCCTCCCCCGACCTCCCGCAGCGCCGACACCGCGAGCACGCGGCTGGTCGGGTAGAGCTCCACGTCGGCGTCCTCGGTCAGGTGGTCGACGACGGTGAGCCAGCCCGGCGGGCCGAACCGGAGGATCCGCGGGGGCAGGTCGACCACACGGCTCGGGTCCTCGGCGTCCCGCAGGACCACCCGCCCCTCGTAGAGGTGCCGGTCGTTGACGGTGGTGATGTCCATGCGGACAGCGTCCTCGGCGCGGGGGGGGGGGGGGGGGGGGGGGGGGGGGGGGGGGGGGGGGGGGGGGGGGGGGGGGGGGGGGGGGGGGGCGGGCGCGGGGGGCCCCCCCGCCCCCCCCCCCCCCCCCCCCCCACGGCCTCTCAGGCGGGGTGCTCGCCCGACCAGGCGCGGTCGAGCAGCGCGGCGACCGATCCGACGTCCAGCGGCCGCGGGTTCGGGTAGGGGGCGGCGACGACCCGCTCGGCGATCGCGCGCAGCCCGTCGCGCGGCACGCCCAGGTCGGAGAGCGTCGTCGGCCCGTCGTGGGCCCGGGCCAGCGCGGAGACCGCCGCCACCGGGTCCGGCCCGGCGACGCGCCGCAGCCGGGCCGCCGCCGCGGGGGCCGCGGGCAGGTCGAAGGCCATGACGTGGGCCAGCAGCATGGTGTGCAGCTCGGCGTGCGGCAGGTCGAACGCCCCGCCCAGGGCGTGCGCGAGCTGGTGGTGCAGGCCCATCCGCGTCTGCGCCAGGCAGATCCCGGCCAGCCAGCCGGCCGCCTGCAGCCGGCTGCGCCCGGGCAGCCCGGCCGGGTCGGCCAGCACCTCCGGCAGCGCGCCGAGGACGCCGTCGACGGCCTCGGTCGCCAGCGCGTCGGTCACCGGGGATGGATCCGGTGCCCACAGCGCCTCGACCGCGTGGGCGAGCGCGTTCATGGCGCTGGTCCGGGTGAGACCGGCCGGCATGCCGACGGTGAGCTCCGGGTCGTAGACGACGGTGCCGGGGGCCAGCGCCGGGTCCCGCCGCGTCGTCTTCACGCCGTTCTCGGTCTCGCCGAGCACCGGGGTCACCTCCGACCCGGCGTACGTCGTCGGGACGGCGACCTGCGGCACGCCCGTCCGCGCCGACACCGCCTTGGCCAGGCCGATCGCCGACCCGCCGCCGATCGCGACGACGCAGTCCACGCCGGTCTCGGGCACCAGTGACATCGCCTCGGCGGTGACGGCCACCGGGGTGTGCACCGCCGGCCGGTCGAAGCGGGCGGCGAGTCGCGGGCCGAGCCCGGCGGCGACCGCGTCGGCGGCCGCGCCGGCCGAGCGGGTCGCCACCAGCAGCACCCGGCCGGCGCCCAGCCGCGCGACCTCCTCGGGCACGAGGCGGCGCGCGCCGGCGCCGGTGAGCACCCGGGTCGCCAGGGTCTCGTGCACGGTGACCGGGGTCGCCGTGGTGGTCATCGCCGCCTCCAGCGGATCGTCGGTCTGGGGGCGGCGGCGCGGGCCGGCGTCGCGGCGTCGCGGGACGCGGTCATGGGAGGGCTCCTGCGGGTGGACTCGGGAACGAGGTGCCCAGTGGACCTGGCGAGCACGCTCCGGCGCCAGTGGTTCGCTCTCCGCATCGGACACGGCCGGGGCGGCCGGCCCCTCCGCAGCCCCGGGCGTGGGACGCGGGCCGGGCCGTCGCAGGGCCGGGCGCGTAGCGTGGGGGTGCGGGCCCGGTCCGGTGCCCGCACGGGGAACACCCGACGGACGCGCGACGCGCGCCGACCCGGCGCCTCCCACCGCGGAGCGGAGCCCCGCCCCGCTGACGAACCGAAGGACCGCATGGCTGCACCTGCCCTCACGTTCTTGGCCCCGCCGTCGTCCACGACCGACGACACCGCCCCCGACCCGATCCCCGCCGCGCGGACCCGCTCCGCCGGCCGGTCGCCCGAGCGCGGCTCCCCGCGCGCCGGCGGGCTGCGGATGACCCGCGGCGCGCGGGAGGCGGCGACCGGCATGAAGCTCGCCGACGGCGACATCCAGCGCTGCCTCGACGCCCCCGACGACGTCACGCCCGACCCCAACGCCCCCTCCCGTACCCGGTTCCGCCGCGGCGGGCTGACCGTGCTCGCCGGCGCGGACGGCATGGTGCTGCGGGTCAGCCGCGCCAAGCGCTGAGCACCGGGCGGCAGGGGTAGCGTCCCCCCGGAGCGAAGGGGGACCCCATCACCGGTCATCGCGGACGCTGCGCCGAAGCCCATCTCGGGTGCCCCTGCCGGGGTGACGAGACCATCCACGAGGATCGCTCCCGCGCGATCACCGACGCCCGGGCCCGAGGGGACGAGCCGGTGGAGTGCCCCGAGTGCGGCGCCCCGACGACGCCGCTGGCCATCGTCACCTGGGGCAACTGCCGGGCCTGCCGGACCGCCCACTCCCGCGTGACCGACCCGCTGCGCTGGTGACCCCCGGCGGCCGCGGGCACCCCCGACGGGTGGGTGTGACCGAACCGGCCCGGGCGCGGGCGCTGGATCCCGTACAGTGGGTCGTGGTCGCTGTTGTGCCTCTGCCTCGTTCACGGACGTCCGCAGTCGTCTCTGCCTGACGTTCCTCTCGGTCCTGCCGGTCGGTGCGGCGACCCCGCACCGGCACACGCCGGCGCGGACACCCCCAGCACGGAAACGAGAAGGCACATGGCCCAGGGCACTGTGAAGTGGTTCAACGCGGAGAAGGGCTTCGGCTTCATCGCGCAGGACGGCGGCGGCGCCGACGTCTTCTGCCACTACTCCGCCATCGTCAGCGACGGCTACCGCTCGCTGGACGAGGGCCAGCAGGTCGAGTTCGACGTCACGCAGGGCCAGAAGGGCCCGCAGGCGGAGAACGTCCGCCCCGTCTGACCTCCGCTCGACGAGGGGCCCCGGCGCACCGCGCCGGGGCCCCTCGTCGCGTCCGAGGCTGGTGCCGCTGCCCCCGTCCGGAGCAGGCTGGGGCGGACGGTGGCGACGACGACGCCAGGAGGCGGCGCATGTTCCCGTACGGCACGCCCGACGACCTCGACGGCGAGAACGACTCCGGCGTCCTGGAGCCCGAGGACACCCTCGACGACCGCGGCTCCGACCCCCTCGACGAGGGCTGGTCCCCGGCTGAGCGCCCGTGGGCGGTCGACGACTGGGGCACCACCGGGGACGAGGAGGAGCGCGGGGAGAGCCTCGACGGCCGGCTCGCCCGCGAGCTGGCCGATCCCGTGCCCGACGACGGCGACGGCCTCGGCGACACCTCCGACACCGACGGCGAGCTGCTCGACGACGAGGTCGGCGACCTGCGGGCCGGCCGGCTCGCCGAGGACGACGACGGCACGGGCGCCGACACGGAGGCCGAGTTGGTCGCCTTCGACCGCGGGATCGACGGCGGGGCGGCGTCCGCGGAGGAGGCGGCGGTCCACCTGGTGACCGAGCGGGACCTCGACGACCAGTAGCGGGCGGTCAGCGCAGCCGCTGGGGGACGCCCGCGGTGAGCAGCCAGACGCGGTCGGCGGCCGCGGCCACCCGGGCGTTGAGGGCGCCGAGCTCGTCCCGGAAACGGCGGCCGGAAGGGGTCGCGGGCACCACGCCACTGCCCACCTCGTTGCTCACCGCCGTCACCACACGCCGCGTCCCGGCCCAGGCCGCCACGAGCCCGTCGACCGCCGCCGCCAGCCGGGTGTCCGCGCCCGGCTCGGCGGACCACACCCCGCAGGCGTCCATCGTCCCGGCCAGCCAGGTGGTCAGGCAGTCCACCAGCACCGGTGGCCCGGGGCGGCTCAGGACCATGGCCAGGTCGAGGGTCTCGACGGTGCGCCAGGACGGCGGGCGGCGGGCGCGGTGCCGCGCGACGCGGTCGGCCCACTCCGGGTCGCCGGGGCCGGGCGCCGGGCCGCAGGCCACGAACTCCACCTCGCGCACCCGCGCCAGCGCCCGCTCGGCGAAGGTCGACTTCCCCGACCGCGCGCCGCCGAGGACGAGCACCCGTCGTGGCCGTCGGCCGATCACGCAGGCCGTCCGCAGGGGCGGGGGTCGGTCGGCATCGGCGTCCAGACGTCGGGAGCAGAGGCGCCGACACGGTAACCGTCAACGCAGGGTTGACGCTGGCATGGCGTCAACCTACGGTTGACGGCATGACGCAGCCCGCCGGCGCCGTCCGGCTCGACGACCTCATCGCCGCGATCACCCGGGCCCACGAGACGCCCCTGGACCAGCTCTCCGGCGCGGTCCTGCTCGGTGAACACCTCGGCGAGGTGGCCGACCACCTCATCGGGCACTTCGTCGACCGGGCCCGCCGGGCGGGGGCGTCGTGGTCCGACATCGGCGGCAGCATGGGCGTCACCAAGCAGGCCGCCCAGAAGCGCTTCGTGGCGAAGGCGGGCGAGGTACCCCTCGACCCCAGCCAGGGTTTCAGCCGGTTCACCGACGAGGCCCGGGCCGCGGTCGTGCGCGCCCAGGAGGAGGCGCGCGCGGCCGGCAGCGCCACGATCGGCGTGGCCCACCTGGTGCTCGCGCTGGTGGCCGACGACGGCAGCCAGGCGGCCCGCGCCGTCGTCGCCGCGGGGGCGTCGCTCGACGCCGTCCGGCGGACCGCCACGGCGACGCTGCCGCCGGCCGCCGCCGACGTCCCCGAGCTGATCCCGTTCGACGCGCACGCCCGACGGATCCTCGAGCTCACCTTCCGCGAGGCGCTGCGCCGCGGGGACGACGCCATCGGCGGCGGGCACCTCCTGCTCGCGGTGCTGGAGGCCGAGGACGGCACCGGCGTGCTGGCCGCCCAGGGCGTCACGAGGGCCGCCGTCGAGGAGCACCTGAACCGGGGCTGACCCGTCAGGCGTGGCCGGACGGCGCCTCGTAGGGGTCGGCCGGCGCCTGTTCACGGGGCGCCTCCTCGACCGGGACGTCGGTGTCGCCGCGCGTGGGCACGCCCCGCTCCACGGGCGGATCCGGCGGCACCGCCTCGGCCGGGGTCGCGGGCGTGCGGGGCCCGTCGGCCGGGCGGCCCGCGGCCGCGTACTCGTCGTCCCGATCCGCCATCGCCGGACCTCCTCGTCCCCGGGGCTGTCCGTGGCCCCTACCCGCACGGGCGCGGGACCAGGCACGGCCACCGGGTCAGCCGTGGACCGCCGCCCACAGGACGCAGAGGCCGAGCAGGACCCAGCTGACGACCCAGGCCGCCGAGGTCGTTCCCGGAGTGCGCACGTCACACCATCCCGAACTGTTCGCTGTGGATGCGGTCGGCGGGGACGCCGAGCCCGCCGAGGGAGTTCCGCACGGCGCCGACCATCTCCTCGCGCGCGCAGACGAAGTACTGCAGCGAGCGGTGGTGGGCCGGCAGGTGCCGGGCGAGCACGCGCTCGTCGATGCGCCCGCGCTCCCCCGGCCACGTCTCGGTGGGCCGACTGATCACGTGCACCACGGTGAGGTCCAGCCGGCCCCGGAGTCGCTCGAGCTGCCGGATCCCGGTGATCTGGTCCTGGGTGCGGTTGCCGAGGAACAGCCAGCACGGACGCCGGTCGCCCCGGTCGGCGAGGGTGGCCAGCATGCTGAGGAACGGCGTGACACCGACCCCCGCGGCCACGAACACGAACCCCATCCCCGGGTGCCGCTCGAGGGTGAACGAGCCGTGCGGGCCGTCGACGTAGACGGTGTCGCCCAGGCGCAGCCGGCGGATGGAGCGGGTGAACTCGCCGACCTGCTTGATCGTGAACTCCACCCGGCGGCGCTCGGCACTGGAGGAGATGGAGAACGGGTGGTAGGTCGGGGTGAAGGCGGTGCGGCGCGGCAGGATCCAGGCGAACTGACCGGCCTGGAAGGAGAAGTCCTGGCCGCCGTGGCGGTGCGCGGGCTCCAGCCCGACGGTCACGCTGCCGCCCGGCTCGGGCCACAGCTCGACCACCTGCCAGGGTCGGCGCCGCAGCCGCAGCGGCTTGACCAGCCGCACCCACACCGCCAGCCAGAGGAACGCGGCGGTGTAGACCGCCCAGGTCCCGCGCACCCACGGCTCGCTGAAGTGGCGGCCGACGAGGAACGCGTGCCCGAGCCCGGCCAGCACGGTGGTCACGCCCATCAGCGAGTGCACGACGTGCCAGACCGGATAGCTGATCCGCAGGGCCCGCCGCCAGATGGACGTCGCCATGAGCACGCCCAGCGCGGCCACCGACAGCCACGCGAACTGGGCGCGCAGCGGAGCGTCGAGGACGTCGAGCAACACCCGGTAGCGGCCGTCGGCCAGGAAGAGCAGCAGCGGGTGTCCGAAAGCCGCGACGACGGCGAGGAAGGAGACCTGCCGGTGGTAGCGCAGGACCCAGTCGATGCCGAACGGGGCGGTCGCCCGGGTGAAGCGGGCGGCGAGGGCGAACTGCAGCCCGAGCACCGACAGGGCGAGGAAGCCCAGCGCCACCGACAGGTTCACCACGAACCCCCGCCCGGGCTGGGCCTCGGTGGAGCACAGGGCCAGCGGGGCCGCTCCGAGGAGGGCGTGCAAGGCCAGCCACGCGACGGCCTGCCGCCCGGCCGAGGGCGCCCGGCGCGACCGGGGAGCGCCCAGGGCGACCGCGGGGTGCTCGGCGGTGATCTGCTCGACGAGGACCGCCGTCACGGTCGGCCCTCCACCGGCGCCAGGGGCCCGCGGATCCGGGGGTGGTGCATGTGCTCTCTCCAGTGCCGGGGGCATTCCGCTACGGGCGGTGTTCGGTGGGCGACTGTAGGTGAGCGACGACGGGCACCGTCAAGGCCGAGCGGCCCACCCGGGGCGACCTGCCTGGTCAGCCGCGGGTGTGTCGCTGCCCACACCGCGGGCCGACCGGCGCGCCGTCCACGGGCGTGTCGCGGGCCGGACGGGGACCGACCCGCGCCGGGATCCCTGTCGACACGTCGGCGACATCTGCCGACCGGGCGCGGTCGCGCCGGCTCCTGCCCCGTCGGCGATGATCACCGCATGCCCGCACCCTCGGCCCCGCTGCAGAAGCTGGGCTTCCTGACCATCGGCTCCTTCGACGGCGCCGACCCGGCCGCGGGTCACGAGACGACGCTGCGGGTCATCGAGCTCGGTGAGCGGCTCGGCTTCGACAGCGCGTGGGTGCGCAACCGCCACCTGCAGTACGGCATCTCCTCACCGGTCGCCGTCCTCGCCGCCGCGACCCAGCGCACCCGGCGCATCGAGCTCGGCACGGCGGTGATCCCGCTGGGGTGGGAGAACCCGCTGCGGCTGGCCGAGGACCTCGCCACCGTCGACGTGCTCTCCGGCGGCCGGCTCAACCCCGGGGTGAGCGTCGGCCCGCCCATGCACTGGGACGACGTCAAGGACGCGCTCTACCCGGACACCGCCGACGCCGAGGACTTCTCCTACGAGCGGGTGTCCCGGCTGCTGCGCCTGGTCCGCGGCGAGCGGGCCAGCACCTTCGCCGGGCGGGAGGGCGTGGTCGAGGAGTGGTCGGACCGGGTCCAGCCGCACTCCCCCGGGCTGGGCCGGCGGATCTGGTACGGCGGCGGGAGCCTGCGCTCGGCGCAGTGGGCCGGCGAGCAGGGGATGAACTTCCTGACCAGCAGCGTGGTCAAGGCCGAGGAGTCCGAGGACTTCGCCGAGATCCAGCGCTCGCACGTCCGGGCGTTCCGGGCCGCGCACCCCGACGGCACCGCGGCGCGGGTCTCGCAGGGGCTGGTGGTCATCCCGACCGACAGCGCCACGGCCGACCAGCGGGAGCGGTACGCCGCCTACGCCGCTGCCCGCACCCCGCGGACCGCCGCACCGCAGGGCCCGGCCCGGCTGCTGTTCGCCCGCGACCTGGTCGGCACGTCGGAGCAGATCGCCGAGCAGCTGTCCGCCCACGCCGGCTTCCAGGAGGTCACCGAGGTGGTGTTCGCGCTGCCGTTCAGCTTCACCGACGCCGACTACGAGCAGATCCTCACCGACATCGCGACCCGGCTGGGTCCGGCCCTGGGCTGGCGACCGGCCGGCTGACCCCGGCCACGCGCGGTCAGGGCGACCACGACGACGGCGCTCCCGCTCGTGCTCACCACCGGCGGCGGCGTCCGCCGGCCGGGGCCGCTACCCGGCGTCGGCGAGGACGTCGTGGACGACGCCGGCGCTGCCGCCGCCGCGGCGCTCCGGCTCGGCCGCGGCCAGCAGCAGCCCGCCGGGCAGGAACTCGACGCCGGTCGCGGCGCCGATCTCGGCCACCTCGGCGAAGGCGTGCCCGCGGGCGGTGAGGTCCGCGCCGTGGGCGGCCAGGAAGGCCGGCTCGGCGTCCGTCGTGGTGCCGTTGCGGGAGCTGGCGCGGGGCGCGGCGATCGCGTCGGCCAGGTCGGCGTGGCGGTCCAGGCGGTCCACCAGCGTCTGCAGCACCGTGGTGATGATCGTGGCGCCGCCGGGTGAGCCGAGCGCGAGCACCGGCGCGCCGTCGTCCAGCACGATCGTCGGCGCCATGCTGCTGCGCGGCCGCTTGCCCGGCCCCGGCAGGTTCGGCTCGGGACGGGCCGGGTCCGCGGCGGCGAACGTGAAGTCGGTCAGCTCGTTGTTGAGCAGGAACCCGCGGCCGGGCACGGTGATCCCGCTGCCGCCGGTCTGCTCGATGGTGAGCGTGTAGGCGGCCACGTTGCCCTGGGCGTCGGCGACGGTGAGGTGGGTGGTCGACGGGCCCTCGCTGTCGCCGCCGACCGTCGTGCCCGCCGGTGCGGGACACGGCTCGTAGGCGCCGTCCGGGACTCCCGCGGCCACCGGCCGGGGAGCCGCACGGGCCGGGTCGATCGCGCAGGCCCGCTCGGCGGCGAAGCCGTCGGACAGCAGCTCGGCCAGCGGCACGTCGGTGGTCGCGGGATCGGCCACGTAGGCGTTGCGGTCGGCGAAGGCGACCGCCGACGCCTCCAGGTACAGGTGCAGGGCGTCGGCGTCGGACAGCGAGCCCAGCGGGAACCGCTCGAGCACGTTCAGCGCCTCCCCCACCGTCGAGCCGCCGCTGGACGGCGGCGCCATCCCGACCACCTCGAGGCCGCGGTAGCCCACCCGCGTCGGCTCCCGCAGCGGCGCGTCGTAGGCGGCGAGGTCGGCCTCGGTGAGCAGGCCGCCGCGCACCGCGGCGGCGCCGGCGGCCTCCGGCGGGTCCTGGGCGGTGCGGACGACGTCGCCGGCGAGCTCCCCGGTGGCGAACGCCTCGGCGCCCTCGGCGGCGAGTTCCTCGTAGGTGCGGGCCAGGTCAGGGTTGCGGAAGACCGAGCCCACCTCGGGCAGCGCGCCGCCCGGGAGCCACAGCTGCGCGGAGGCGGCGAAGCGGCGGAACTTCGCCTCGTTGTCCGCGGTCTGCTGCCGGAACGTCTCGTCGACGACGAACCCGTCCTCGGCCAGCCGGGTCGCCCCCTCCAGTGCCTCGGCCAGCGACAGCGTGCCGAACTCCGCCAGCGCGCGCTCCCACGTCAGCGGCGTCCCGGGCGTGCCGACCGACAGGCCGCTCTGCACCGCCTCCTGCAGGGGCAGTGGGGCGCCGGCGGCGTCGAGGAAGGCGTCCGGGCCCATCGCCTGCGGCGCGGTCTCGCGGCCGTCGATCGAGGAGACCGCGCCGGAGGCGGCGTCGTGGTAGAGGAAGAAGCCGCCGCCACCGACGCCGGCCGAGTACGGCTCGCTGACCCCGAGCGCGGCGGCCGCGGCGACCGCCGCGTCGGCGGCGTTGCCACCGGCCGCGAGGACCTCCAGGCCGATCCGCGTGGCGTCGGGGTCCACGGTGGCGACGGCACCGCCGGTGCCGATCGCGACCGGCTGCCGGTCCGGGGCGGCGGCGGCCGGCGGGGCGGTGGCGACGGCGCCGGCGGCCAGCGCGGCGAGGGCGACCAGGGTGGGGGCACGGCGGGGCATGGCGACTCCCGGAGCATCGACGGCGCCGTCCCATCGCACACCCGCCCGGGTTCCGCCGCCATCCGGGACGACGACCGGGGACTCAGCCGCGCAGCCCCGCGTACACGCGCGCGGCGTGGTCGAACACGAAGAAGTGGCCCTCGCCGGGGACCCAGTGCACCGTGCTGCGCGGCAGCAGCGCGGAGAGCACCCGGGCCAGCCCGACCGGCACCTGCCAGTCCTGGGTGCCGTGCCAGACGTGCACGTGCTGGCGCACCGCCGACAGCGGGAAGCCCCACGGCCGCAGCAGCAGGGCGCGGTCCTCGGCGACCGGGCCGGGCCCGTGGCGCAGGCCCTCGGCGAAGGTCGCGACCAGCAGCCGCCGGACGGTGGGCCGCCCGAGGACTCGCCGGTCGGAGGGGTTCAGCCGCGCCTGCAGGTACCGCGGGATCAGCGCCGGGCTGCGGGCGGCCGGCACGAACAGCGGCTTGAGCAGCGCGGCCACCGGCGACGTGCTGCGGGCGGCCGAGCGCAGCTGGTGCGGCACCCAGTCCGGCCACGCCCACGGCCACGGGACGTCGGGCGGCGGCGCCCCGCCCAGCACCCCGACGCCGCGCACCCGGTCCCCGAAGGCGGCGGCGCAGGCCAGGGCGTAGGCGGCGCCACCGGAGAGGCTGAGGACGTCGAACGGCCCCACCCCGAGGACGTCCAGCAGCTGGCGGACGTCGTCGGGCCAGTCGGTCACCCGCCGGCCGGGCCGCGGATCGGAGTCGCCGAAGCCGGGCCGGTCGGGCACCACGAACCGCACGCCCCACCGCCGGTAGTCCTCCGGGTCCTCCACGTGCCGCTCCAGCCGGGAGCTCGGCGAGCCGTGGCAGCCGAGCACCACCCGGCCGTCCGGGTCGCCGTACTCCGCGTAGGCGAGCACCCGGCCGTCGTGCAACCGGACGGTGCTCTCCCGGGGCCCCGCGCCGCCGTCCACGCCGCTGCCGTACCCGCGCCCGGCCGCTCGACCCGCCCCGTGCGGCTCAGTCCACCGGACCCGGGCCGGGGGCGACGGGCACGTCGAGGGCCACCTCCCCGGCGCTCTGGAAGGTGAAGGTGACCCGCACGGTGTCGGTGGGTGCGATGGGGTCCGTCACGCCCTCCAGCTGGAACCGCACCGGGCCGGTGACGGCCTCCACCTGGCCGCCGGCCGGTACCTCGATGCCGGCGGGGCTGGCCTGACCGGACTCGTCGAGCAGCTGGACCGACTGCGCGGCCGGCGTGGTGACGCCGACGAGCCGGTCGGCGTCCTCGGCGTCGTTGGTGACCACCCCGCGCAGCGGCACGGACGCCCCCGCCGCGACGGTGTCCTCGGCGTCGAGGAAGAAGTCGTCGAGCGAGACCTGGCCCACCGAGCCGTCGACCCCCGCGGTGTCGGGGGTCTCCTCCAGCGTCTCCGCCTCGTTGCCGGCGTCGCACCCGGCCAGCGCCAGGACGGCGACGACCCCGGCGGCGGCTCCGGCGGCCGACCAGCGGCGGGGACGAGAGGGGCGGGGCGGTCGGGGCTGGGGCACGGGGCTCTCCCTCCGCGGGTCCGGCTGTCCGCGCGGACCGTCCCGCCTCTCCGGTCCGGACGCCAGGGGCGGCGGTCCCTCGGACGACGGCCTCTGGTCCCGCCCCCGCCTCCCCCGGCACCATCGGGGGCCTGGCGAGAGGGCGGTGGCGCTGTGGGCATCGAGCTGGAGCTCCTCCCGGCGCTGACCGGCCGGCGGATCGTCGTCGCCTGGATGCTCGGCGCGTTCCTGGTGACGTTCCTGGCCACGCGGTTCGTCACCCGCGCCATCCGCACCGGCCGGGGCCCCTTCCGGGACGCCAGCGTCGGCGGCGTCCACCTGCACCACGAGGTGTACGGGATCTTCCTGCTGCTCGGCACCGGCCTCGTCGAGCTGACCTACCGGCCCGCCGGTGCCTGGCAGAACGTGCTCGCCGTCCTGTTCGGGGTCGGCGCGGCGCTCACCCTCGACGAGTTCGCCCTGTGGCTGCACCTGGAGGACGTCTACTGGTCGCACGAGGGTCGCAGCTCGATCGACGCCGTCCTCTTGGCGGTCGTGGTGGGCGTGCTGCTGCTGATCGGCGCCAACCCGTTCGACGCCCAGCAGCTCCCCGGGGACGTGCCGCTCGCGCTGACGGTCGCGGTCAACCTGGCCTTCGCCCTCGTCGCGATCCTCAAGGGGCGGGCGGTGCTGGGCGTGGTGGGGGTGTTCGTGCCGCTCGTGGCGGCGGTCGGCGCGTTCCGGCTGGCCCGGCCGCACTCGTTCTGGGGACGCCGGTGGTACCCGGCCGGCTCGGTCCGGCGGCAGCGGTCGGAGGCCCGCTTCCCGCCCGGGCGGCGGACCCGCTGGGACGCGCTGGTGGACCTGTTCGCCGACGTGCCGCACACGGCGCGGCCCGGGGCCGTGGTCGGCGCGCCGCACCCGGAGGGGTGAGGCACCTGAGAGGACGGCGCGGTGGACACCGCCATCCCTGACGCCTGGCACGACTTCGCCGTGGCCACCGTCGGTGCCTGTGCCGCGCTGGCCGGCCTGATCTTCGTGGCCGTCTCCATCAACCTGGCCCGCATCCTGGAGTTCCGCGACCTGCCGGGGCGGGCCGCGCGCACCCTCGCGCTGCTCATGGCGCTCCTGATCGCCGGCGTGCTGGTCCTCGTCCCCCAGCCGGTCCGCGCCCTGGCCGTCGAGCTGGCGGCGATCGGCGTGCTGCTGGCCGCCACCGCGCTGCCGCCCCTGCTGCGCGGCCAGCCGGACCGCACCACCCCGCGGTACCGGGTGCTCGTGCCCGCGGCGACGGTGCTCCTGCCGGCCGCCGCGCTCGTCACCTGCGCGGCGTCCCTGCTGGCCGGTGCCGGCGGCGACCTGTGGTGGCTGGCCGCGGCCATGGTCCTCGGCATGGGCGGGGCGACGACGAACGCGTGGGTGCTGCTCGTCGAGATCCACCGGTGAGGCCCGCGGCGCACGGACCCGCTCGCACCCCGTGGCGACCGGCGGGCGCCGGCGCCGGAGGGGGGTGCTGCCGGGAGCCCGGCGGCGGATCGTCTCCCCGCATGAGACCGGACTCCACCCGGCCCCGGACCGTGCCGACCGAGCGGGGGCTCGACCGCCTGGTCACCTTCCTCGACGCCGTCGTGGCGATCGCCATCACCCTGCTGGTGCTGCCGCTGGTCGACGTCCTGGCCGACGCGGAGCTGGACGACGATCTCGCCGACGTCCTCGCCGCGGACGCCGCCCAGTTCGGCGCGTTCCTGCTCAGCTTCCTGGTCATCGCCCGGCTGTGGATGGTCCACCACCGGATCGTCGAGCAGGTCGCCGCCTACGACCACGCATTCGTCCTGGTCAACTTCGCCTGGCTGCTGACGATCGTCGTCCTGCCGTTCACCACCCAGGTGGTCGCCGTCTACGGCAATGACCGGCCGGCCGTGGCGCTGTACATCGGCACCATGACGGTCAGCTCCGCGATGCTCACCGCGCTGACCCTCCTCGTCCGCGGCCGACCCGGCCTGCGGCGCGCGGGGGTCCAGCCGGAGCACCCCGCACCGGCGCTGGTCACCACGGGCACCTTCGTCGTCGCGTTCGTCCTCGGGGTGCTCGTCCCGGCGGTCAACTACCTCGCTCTCCTCCTGCTGTTCGCCACCGGGCCGCTGGAGCGGCGCCTGTTCCCCCGCGGGGCCGGGACGGCGGGCTGACCCTCCGGCTGCTCGGGGCCGAGGGCCACGGCCAGCGCGGGGAACAGCAGCACGGTGAGCACGCCGGCCCCCACGAGCGCGGCCGCGTTCTGGGGCAGCATCGTCCCGTTGCGCAGCCCGATCTCGGCCAGCGCGACCAGCACCGGCAGCGCGGTCGCCGTCACCAGCGCCGTCTGCCCGCGCTGCCGCCACGGCAGCACGCCGCGGTAGACCACCAGCGCCGGCAGCCCGCGGACGGCGAACATGAGGACGAAGAAGAGCACGACCCGCAGCGGCGCCTCCGCGATCGAGTGCAGGTCCAGGCTCATGCCCGAGTACACGAAGAAGACCGGGATGAAGAACCCGTAGCCGACGGCGTCGAGCTTGGACTCCAGGACCGGCGAGCCCTCGCCCGCCCACCGCCGCAGGACGACGCCGGCGAGGAAGGCCCCCAGCACGGCGTCGAGGTGGAACTGGTCGGTGACCGCGATCAGCGTGATCAGCAGCAGCATCGTGGCGCGCAGCGTGATCTGGGCGGTCTCGTGCTGCCCCAGCAGGACCACCGTGGCCAGCCGCCCGCCGTCGCGCACCGCCCGGCGGCCCAGCCCGAGCAGCACCGCCAGCACCGCGACCGCCCCCATCGACGCCAGCGCGGTGAAGCGGTTCTGGGAGCCCAGGAACAGGGCGATCGCCAGCACCGGGAACAGCTCGCCCACCCCGCCCGCCGCCAGCAGGTACCGCCCGAGCCGCCCGGAGAGCAGCCGGTTCTCGCGGAGCACCGGCAGCAGCGTGCCGAGCGCGGTGGTGGTCAGGGCCAGCGCCACCGGCACGAACGCGCGGACCAGGCCCGCCGCGGCCAGCAGCGCCACCACGCCCAGGGCGAGGACCAGCGAGACCAGCCAGGCGACGACGGCCCGGCGCCCGGCGTCCTCCCGGAACAACCGCAGGTCCACCTCGTAGCCGGCCAGGAGGAAGACGAAGCCGAGGCCGACGTCGGCGAGCACCCGGACGCCGCCCGGTGAGCTCAGGCCCAGCACCTGCGGTCCGATGAGGATGCCGCCGACCAGCAGCAGCACGACCTGCGGCACGGGCAGGCGGGGCAGCAGCCCGACCACCAGCGGGGCCAGCAGCGACACCGCGAGGACGGCCACGAGCGCGTCGACCACGAGGACGCCGTCCACCCGGACCTCCCGTCGTCAGATGCTGACCGCGACGGTCGCCGCCAGCTCCCGGCAGGCCTCCAGGTCCGCCGGGCCGGGCGCGCCCACCAGGCTCAGCGGCGCGGCCACCTGCTTCCAGCGCAGCGCACCGGTGATCCGCGCGATGCTGGCCAGCGCGCCGGCGGTGTCGTCGTTGCCGTGCACGTACACGCCGTACGGCAGGCCCACCGTGGCGTCCAGGCACGGGTAGTAGACGGAGTCGAAGAAGTGCTTGAGCGCCCCGGACATGTAGCCGATGTTGGCGGGGGTCCCGAGCACGACGCCGTCGGCGGCGAGCAAGTCCGCGGCGCCGGCCGACAGCGCCGGGCGCACGACCAGCTCCACCCCCTCCACCAGCGCGACGCCCTCACGCACGGCCTCGAGCACCGCCTGGAGGGTCGGTGAGGGCGTGTGGTGGACGACGAGCAGCTGGGGCACCGGCGGGCCGGCCGGTCACCGCGACCGGAAGTCGTGCGCCTCGTCGTAGTTGTAGTCGCCGCCGTCCTCAGCGGGGCCGGCCGAGGGCGGTGGCCCCGGGTGCGGAGGCGGCGGCGCCGCTGCGGCGCCCGCGTCGTCGTGGGCCAGGTCGTAGCCGTAGTCACCGGCCGGGTCCGTGGGGTCCTGGGTCATCGCGGCCTCCTCGCGCTGGACGGCGCCGCCATGCTCGTCCCCTCCGACCGGCCGGGACAAGCCCGTTCAGGTGCCGATCTCGGTGCGGACGGCGTACAGCTCGGGGAAGAAGGTGAGGTCCAGCGCGCGGCGCAGGAACGCCACGCCCGAGGAACCGCCGGTGCCGGTCTTGCCGCCGATCGTGCGCTGCACCGTGCGCAGGTGCCGGAACCGCCAGAACTGCACGTTGTCCTCGATGTCGACGAGGCTCTCGCACGCCTCGTACACGTCCCACGGCGCGGCGGGGTCCTCGTAGACCGTGCGGAACACCGGCACCAGCTCCGGCCGGAAGGTCCACGGCTCCCGCACGTCCCGGGTCAGCACCTCCTGGGGGACGGCGAAGCCGCGGCGGGCCAGCAGGCGGAGGAACTCGTCGTAGAGGGTGGGCTCCTCCAGCAGGCCGGCGAGGGCCGCGCGGGCGCCGGGGTCGGCGTCGAAGACCGCGAGGACGCCGGCGTTCTTGTTGCCGAGGATGAACTCGACGGCCCGGTACTGGGCGGACTGGAAGCCCGACGCGGCGCCGAGGACCCCGCGGAACTGGGCGTACTCCCGCGGGGTCAGGGTGGCCAGCACCGACCACTGCTCGGTGAGCGTGCGCTGGATGTTCTTGACCCGGGCCAGGCACTTCAGCGCCGGCGCCGGCTCGTCGTCGGCCAGGTGGCGGCGGGCGGCCCGCAGCTCGTGCAGCACCAGCTTGAACCACAGCTCGCTGGTCTGGTGCTGGACGATGAACAGCAGCTCGTCGTGGTGCTCCGGCTCGCTGCGCGGGTGCTGCGCGCTGAGCAGCCGGTCCAGGTCGAGGTAGCCGGCGTAGCTGGAGCCGCCGGGCAGCCCGGTGCGGATGGAGCTCTCCATCGGCCGGACCGAGCGGTCCGGGCCCTCCTCCGGCGATGCCATCCGCCCAACGTAGCTCCGGCCGGTCGGCGGCGTCCCGGGAGGCGCGATCATGCACAGGTGGCGCCTGTCCCCGCCGCTCGCCGGCTGACGCTGGCGGCACTGTCCGGCACCTGCGTGGTCACGGTCGCGGTCGCCGGTGAGCTGTCCGTGGGCGCGCTCGTGGCCGTGGCCGGAGCCGGCCTCGTCGTGTCGGGGGTGGCGCTCCTCCGCCGGGCCGGCGGGGCCGCGCCCCCCGTCGGCCGGCGCGGGCTGCCCTGGCTGGTCTGGCTGGCGGCGGCCGGCGCGTGGGAGCTGGCGGCGCTGGCCGACGGCGGCCTGCCCACGCTCAGCGACCTCGCGGACCCCGTGCTGGCCCACCCGCTCGTGCGGGCCGCCGCGACGGCGTGCTGGCTGGCGGCCGGTGCGTGGCTCGCCGCCCGCCCGCGCGTCGCCCGGCGGTCCCGGTGAGCGCCGGCGCGGTCGGCCCCGCGGGCTTCCTCGTCCTCCTGCTCGCCGCGCTCGCGCTGCAGTCCGCGGCCCGGCGCGGCGTCGGCCCGGCACCCGTCGGGCGGGCGGTCGCAGCCGCCATGCGGACGACGCCCGGCCGGCTGGCGGTCCTCGCCGTCTGGCTGTGGCTGGGGGTGCACTTCCTGGCCCGCTGACCCGCGCCGGCCGCTCGCGGCGGCTCCTGCGGTGTTCCGCCCGCCTCTGCGGCCCTGCACCACCGCAGGAACGGCGAGAACACCGCAGAACCGGCGGCGACGACCGGCCGGCGGCGACGCCTGCGCCGGTCAGGACGGGGCCCGCCCGCGCCGGTCAGGGAACGTCGATGGTGACCGCGGCCGGTTGCCCGTCGGCGCCGGCCAGCCCACCGGTGCGGGCGCTGACCACCCGCGAGACGCAGCACTGCAGCCGGTCACCGGCCTGGTGCTGGGCGTCGCTCAGGAAGACGTCGCGGTGGTCGATGACCCCCTCGACACCGAGCACCTTGACCTGGCACAGGCCGCACTCGCCCCGTCGGCAGTCGAACATCATGTCCGCGCCGCAGGCCTCCAGCGCCTCGAGCATCGACACGTCGTGCGGCACGAGCGTCTCCAGGCCCAGCCGCGGGATGCGCACCGTGAACGCCTCGGGGGCGAACCGGCCGCTGCTGCCGAAGGTCTCGAACCGCAGGTCCGCCGGGCGCCGTCCGGCCGCGGCCCAGGCCGCCTTGATCGCGTCGAGCATCGGGGTGGGGCCACAGACGTAGAGCTCCCCGCCGTCGGGCACCCCGGCCACGAGCTCACCGACGTCGAGCCCCGTGCCCTCGTCGTCCACCCGCAGGTCCATCCGGTCGCCGTGCTCGGCCACCAGCTCGTCGGCGAAGGCCATGAGCGCCCGGGACCGGGCGCCGTAGACGAACCGGTAGTCCGCGCCGCGCTCCTTCAGCGCCTTCCCCATCGCGACCAGGGCGGTGATGCCGATGCCGCCGGCGGCCAGCACGTAGGCGGGCTTGCCGTAGCTGAGCGGGAAGTTCTGCAGCGGCTGCGTGATCGACACCTCCTGGCCGCGGCGCAGCGCGTGGACGTACGCCGACCCGCCGCGGCTCTGCCGGGCCAGCTGGACGCCGAGCACGATCTCGGTGCCGTAGGCCCCCATCCCGACGACGGAGTACGAGCGGACGTCGGCCCGGCCGTTGACGTAGACGCCGATGTCGATGTGGCTGCCCGGCGGGGCCGGTGCCTCCAGGTGCTCGGGTTCGAGCACCACCTGGCGCACGTGCTGGGCGACCTCGCAGACGTCGAGCACGCGGGCCCGCCGCCACTTCTTGGTGCTGGTGGCCGCCATCTCCTACAGCCCGCGGCCCATGAGACCGACGGTCGGCTGCTGCCGGTGCCCGGCGATGCCCCCGGCGACCTCGGCGGCCAGCCCCGTGCCCTCCTCGTGGCCGGCGGCGTTGGCCGCGGCGGTGACCGCGCCCATCGCCACCGCGGCGTCCCCGGAGGTCTCGGCCGGCGGGACGGCGTCGGACCCCAGCTCGGCGTCGATCATGCGCTGCACGATCCGGCGGGTCCACATGCTGCCGGCGTCGATGTTGAGGTTGTAGAAGTCGTAGCCGGGGTTGGCCTCGATGCCCCGTTGCTGGGCCTCGAGCATCACCTCGTCCTCGAAGAAGACCCCGGAGACGCCCTCGCGCAGCCGGGTGGTGATGACCTGCTTGTCCAGACACCAGTCGCGGGCGAAGGCCCACAGGTAGAAGCAGGTGCGGTCGGTCTCCGGGGTCATCGTGTTGATGACCGTGCCGGTGACGCCCTGGCTGCGGTCGCCCTCGGGCGCGCCGGTGCCGGCCTTGGCCACCCCGACGTCGATGGCCACGGTGGACGGCGCCGTGTAGTGGATGATCTGCCACCGGTCGACCGGGCCCTCGTAGTCGGGGAAGCGGTCCTGCAGGTTGCGCTTCCAGAACGGCGGCGGGTCGATGCCGAGCATCCACTTGGTCACCGTCACCGTCCGCTCGTCGTGGGTGACCTCGAAGTCGGACTCCGACAGCGAGTCGTGGCCGATGCTCGAACCGTGCACGAACTGCTCGTGCGTGAGGTCCATGAGGTTGTCGACGATCAGCTGGTAGCTGCAGTTGACGTGGATGGTCTTGCCGTCCCCGGCCCAGTCGGGGTGCTCGTTGACGTGGAGGTCCGGGATGAGGGCCGGGTCGGCCAGCGCGGGGTCCCCCGGCCACACCCACACGTACCGGTGCCGCTCGACCACCGGGTAGGAGTGCACGGTGGCGCTCGGGTTGATCGTCTCCTGCGCCGGCATGAACGTGGCGCGGCCGTCGGCGTCGTAGCAGATGCCGTGGTAGCCGCACATGACCTCGTCGTCCCCGCGCAGCTTGCCCATCGACAGGGGGGCCAGCCGGTGCCAGCAGGCGTCGGCGAGCGCGACCGGGCGGCCGGCGGCGGTGCGGTAGAAGACGACCGGCCGGTTGGCGACGGTCTTGGGCAGCAGGTTGCGGCCCACCTCGTGGTCCCACGCCGCGGCGTACCAGGCGTTGGACGGGAAGCTGCGGAAGGCGGCGTGCGCGACGGGCTGCGACATGGGGTTTCCTCCGGGGTGGGGCTCAGGCGGGGACGGGGTCCTCGTGGTGGGCCGGGGCCTCCCTCACCAGCGCGTAGAGGAAGAAGGAGACGATCATGATCCCGGCGGCGACGTAGACGCCGGTCGCCCAGCTGCCGGTCGCGTCGCGCAGGATCCCGCTGACCACCGGGCTGAGCACGGCGCCGATCTCCGAGACCAGGTTGAGCATCCCGAAGGCCGAGCCGCGTTCCCCCGCGGGCACCAGGTCGCCGGTCATGCCCTGCACGATCGGCTGCAGGGCGTTGAAGAAGACGCCGGAGGAGAACAGCAGCAGGCCGAGCAGCAGCAGCGACGGCTCCCGGCCGCCGGAGATGCTCCAGCCGAAGACCAGCACGAGCAGGGAGTAGACGCCGGTGCAGACCAGGGCCAGCGGTTTGCGCCCGCGGCCGGTGCGCACCGCGCGGTCGGCCAGCCACCCACCGACCGGGAAGCCGAGGATGCCGGCGCCGGCGTTGAACGCCGCGGTGAGGGCCGCCGCGATCAGGCTGCTCTGGGCCGCCTCCCGGACGATCTGCACCGACCAGAAGCTGAAGAACCACAGGTTCCACAGGATCGCGATGTAGGCGACGTAGATCAGCCACAGGTTGCGGTTGAGCAGCGCCGGACCGCGCCCGGACCGCTTGACGCCCCTGACGATCACCGCGATGTACACCAGCGCGATGACCGAGGCGATCGTCGCGGTCAGCCACTCCGGCCACTCGAGGCTCTCGGCGAGCAGGAACAGCGCGACGATCACGACGAACGTGGGCAGGGAGAACAGCGCCAGCTGCGCGAACGGCGCCCCCAGCCGCATCGGGCCGCCGAGCCGGGCGCGGAAGAACGTGTAGGCGACGGTGACGACGACCAGCGTCGCGGCGGCGAAGACGAAGAACGGCATCCGCCAGGCGCCGTCCCCCATGCCGAGGGCGCCGCCCCAGTCGATGAGCACCGGGGTGAGGACGATGCCCAGGGTCAGGCCGATCGACAGGCCGGTGATGACCACGCCCAGGCCGAGGGTCCGCTGGGCCACCGGCGTGTGGTTGATGATCAGCGTGCGGTCGTTGGAGTAGAAGACGCCCTCGCCCAGACCGGTCAGCACGCGCGCGGCGACGAAGGCGACCAGGCCGGTCACCAGGCCGGAGACGACGGTGAGCACGCCCGCCGCCAGCAGGGAGACGACGATCATCTCCCGGTGGCCGTACCGGTCCCCCAGCCGGCCGCCGGGGTACTGGGTGAGCATGTAGCCCAGGAAGAACATCGAGCCGACCAGGCCGCCGACGGTCGCGGGGTTGCTCGCGTCGCCGATGAACCCGGACTCGGTCTCGATCATCCAGGCGATCACCGGTCCGGTGACCGTCCGGTCGGCGTAGCTCACCACCCAGCCGAGCAGCAGCACCGCCCACAGCGCCCGGTACGGCACCACGGGGTGCCCGTCGCGGTGGTCCTCCAGCAGCCGCTCGTTGTCCGCGGTGTCCCCTTCGGGGGTGCTGTGCGCCACGGCTCCTCCTCCGCTCGGAGTGCTGCGGGTCAGCCGAAGGCGACCCCGACGTCGTCGGAGGGCTTGGGCAGCTCCCCCGGCTCAGGCTCGGTGGCCGCCGCGGCCGGCTGCTGCGCCGCCTCCGGTGCCGAGGCCGACTGCACCGCCACCACGGCGGGGTCGACCCGCATCACCGCGTAGCCCGCCACGGCGCCGGCGCCGAACCCGGGGGCGAAGATGCGCACCGGCCCGGTCAGGACGCCGTCGCGCACCGCGTCGTGGATGGCCAGCGGGATGCTCGCCGAGGAGGTGTTGCCGACCTGCTCGATGTTGAAGTAGAGCTGGTCGGCGGTCAGCCCGGCGCGCTCGGCCAGCTGGATGACCATCGTCTTGTTGGCCTGGTGCGGCACGATCAGGTCGACGCTCTCCATGAGGGAGCCGGCCCGGCCGTCGGGGTCGGGCAGCGCGGAGAGCTCCTCGATCATCTGCGCGAGGTACCGGCCGGCCAGCGCCTTCACCTGCGGCCCGAACACGGTGATGTTGTTGTCGAACTCCGGGTTGGGCCACAGGATCGAGTTCACCTCGCTGGCCGGCCCGCTGGCGTAGGTCTTCATGACCAGCAGGTCGGGGTCGGCGCCCTCCGGAGCCGGGCCGACCACCAGCCCGGCCGCGCCGTCCCCGAAGATCATCCGCGAGGTGCGGACGTTGCCGATCTTGTCGGAGAACTTCTCCACGCAGACGACGAGCACCGGCCGCTCGACCTCCTGCAGCAGCCGGGTCGCGTCGGCCAGGCCGTAGGGCATGCCGGCGCACGCGGCGATGAGGTCGTAGGCGGCGGCGACCTGGTACATGCCGAGCTGGCCGCACAGGTAGGTGGCCAGCGACGGGATCAGCCGCGAGCTGGTGCAGGTGCAGACCAGCACCGCGCCGATCTCCTCGGGCTCGCGGCCGGCCTTGGCCAGCGCCGCCTCGGCGGCCTGCAGCGCGAGCTCCTCCACCGTCACCGAGCTGTACCGGCGCTGCTCGATGCCGGTCTTCTGGCTGATCTCCTCGGCGCTCATGGGCGACCAGTTGTAGGCGGTGTTGCGGATCAGGTCGTCGTTGCGGCACACCTGGTCGCCGTGCACCGCGGCCAGCGACTCCAGCCGCGGCATGACCCGGAAGTCGCGGCGGACGTCGATCTCGCGGTACGGCCGCGCCGGCTGCCGGGACTCCCGCGGCTGCGGCGCCGGCCGGCTCTGCGCGCCGTCCTCGAGCCGGCGGAGGAAGTCGCGCACCGCCTTGTCGCGGGGGGTGAAGACCACGACGTAGTCGTCGTCGGACAGCTGGCTCGCCTCGGCCAGCTCCACCTGGGTGCGGTCCCACGGGTACTGGTTGTGCAGCACCATCGCCCAGCGGTGCAGCGCCTCGAGCTCGGGCACATCCTCGTCGCAGTCGAGGATGTCGCGGTAGCCGTAGACCGGGTAGTCGGGGTCGTAGCTGGGCAGCCGGAAGGTGAGGCTGCCGGGCTTCTCCAGGAACTCGGCCACGGTCGGCTTGATCGCCGGCAGCGTGGTGGCGTGGTGCTTGCGGTTGCCGAAGACGTCGAACAGGACCCCGAAGATGCGGTCCTCGACCTCGGCGTCCCACTGCGCCGGCAGGGTCGCGTACGCCTCCTGCACCGCGGCGACCTTGGTCTCCCCCTCCTCCCACGGCTCGACGACCGGGAGGAAGACGTCCGGCCGGTTCCGAGGGACGTCGGCCCAGCGGGTGGGCCGCTTCTCGTACATGGTGATGGAGAACCGGTTGGCCCAGAACAGGTTGAGGGCGAGGTCGCGCATGAGCGCGTACCGCGTCGCGTAGCCGCCGGTCCGGACCTTGTCGAGGATGTCGGTGCCGCTGGGCGCCTTGGTCTCGAAGTCCCGGCGGATGACGCTGTCGAGCTGCTCCAGGGTCTCCACCGTGGAGAAGTCCAGCTCCGGGACGATGTTGGACGGGAACACCATGCGGCCGTGCCGGTTCAGGACGAACGCGTTCATGCCAGTTCTCCTCGGGGCTACGGGGACGGCGGGGGCTACGGGGACGGCGGGGTGGCGGTGCGGGCCATCCCCCGCTCCACCGCGTCGATCAGGCGCGGGCGGAGCTCGGCGGCGGGGATGATCGCGTGCACGGAGCCCATCTGCTGGGCGCGCTCGATGTTGTGGATCGCCTCGAACTCGGCGGCCACCTCACCGAGCTTCTCGGAGCGGACGGCGGTGCGCAGCTCGGCCATCTGCACCCGCAGGTGCGCGGCCTCGACGCCGTCGGCGGCCGCGATGGCGGCCTCCAGCTCCTGGATGCGGGGGTCCTTCGCGGTGCGCTGGTCGACGTCCCGGGTGAAGACGACGGCGGCGGCCGGCGCCCCGCCGAGGACCGACGCGTAGGAGCCCTCGACGGCGAGGACCTCCATGTTGTCGTTGAGGACGCCGGAGAAGACGACGAAGGCGCCGCCGTGGTACCGGGAGACCACGCAGAAGACGATCGGCCCGTCGAAGTTCGTGATGGCCCGGCCGATCTCCGCGCCGTACTCCAGCTGCAGGTTGCGCAGCGACTCCGGGGAGCCGTCGAAGCCGGACAGGTTGGCCAGCACCACCAGCGGCCGGGTGCCGCTGGTGGCGTTGATCGCCCGGGCGGTCTTCTTCGACGACCGCGGGAACAGGGTGCCCGCCGTCCACTGGTCCGGCCCGTCGGCCGGGTAGCTGCCCCGCCGCGGGACCGGCCGGGACTCGATGCCCAGCAGGGTCACCGGGTGGCCGCCCAGGTGCGCGTCGTAGACGACGGAGGTGTCGGCGTCGGCCATGCCGGCCCAGCGCTCCAGCGTCGGGTGGTCGGCGTCGGCCACCGCGCGCATGACCGTGCGGATGTCGAAGGCCTTCTTGCGGTCGGGGTTGGTCTCCGGGGAGAAGATGTCGCCGACCCGGGTGAAGTCGCTGGCCGGGTGGGTGTGCGGGAAGTCGCGCACGTCGCGGTTCCGCGGATCGGTGGTGCGGCCCGGGCGGGGCCACCGCTCCCCCGGCGCCCGGTAGGTGTGCTCGTAGTGCTGGGTGAGCAGCTGGCAGGCGGCCGTGAGGTTGGGCGCCCAGTACTGCGCCTGCCCGTTGGGCCCCATCACGCGGTCGTAGCCGCCGATGCCGAAGTTGTCCTCCGCCGACACCCCGCCGGAGTAGTCGAGGGAGTGCTTGCCGGTGAGCACCATCGCGCTGTCCGGCGTCATGACCAGGATGCCCTTGGTGTGCATGAGCATCGTGGCCTCGGCGTTCCAGTAGGGCTGGGCGCCGACGTTGATCCCGGCGACGACGACGTTGATCTCGCCGCCGGCCTGGGTGAACTCGATGATGCGGCGCAGCGCCCGGGAGACCCAGTCCATGTTCTCGGTGCCGCTGTCCATCGAGATGCGGGCACCGGAGGACAGCGCGAACCACTCGACCGGGATGCCGCGCTCCTCGGCCAGGTCCAGCGCCGCCACGACGCGGGCGCACTCGGGCTCGGAGACGGTGCCCAGCTGCTTGGTCGGGTCGCCGAACAGGGCCACCCGGGTGACGCCCTCGGGGTAGCGCTCGGTGGGGGTGGTGACGACGCCGCAGACCAGCCCGGCGCGGTTGCGCCCCGGTGGCCGCTGGACCGGCACCAGCCGGCCGCGGTCGTCGAGGTCGTGCTCGACGAAGCTGCCGTCGGGCCCGGCCAGGTACGGGGCCAGCTCGTAGGGGTAGACCGCGCCGCGGGCGCGCGAGCGCAGCACCTTGTCGGTGTACTCGTCCAGCGGCCGCATCGGCTCGGTGGGCCGGTCGGTCATGTTCATGACCACGCCGGTCCCCGGCCGGTAGGAGAAGCGCAGCGCCACCTCGCGCGGCGGGCGGCCGGCCTCCTCCTGGAGCCGGGCCAGCAGCACGATCTCGTCGAGCCCGGCCCCCACCGTCTGCGGCGCCGTGGTGCGGGCGATGCTGGCCAGCTCGGCCAGGGGCAGCTCGATCGACGGCCAGGCGTAGAGGAAGACCCGGTTGTGCTCCAGCGGCCGGCGCGACCGGCGGCGCGACTGGGAGCGCCGCAGCCCGTCGAGGCAGGAGGTCAGCAGCCGCTCCACGGTCGGGAACCCGACGATGTCCCCGCCGGCGTCCCGGACCGGCGTCAGGTCGCGCACCTCGGCCATGGCGATCAGCCGCTCGTCGCCCGGGTTGTCCTTCGCCCAGATGTGGAAGATGTAGGTGTCCTCCGGGGAGGGCAGCCGCTCGCCGTCGAAGTTCTTCAGCCGCCACAGGTTCAGCCGCTGCGCGGTCAGCGGGTGCAGGCCGCGGATGATCCGCTCCTCGGCCAGCCCGCCGCCGTCGACGTCCCCGGGCGCCGGTCGGAAGGTGATCGCCTCGACGTCGCCGTCGGGGGTGCAGACGCTCACCGTCACGCGGCGGCCGGCCCGCAGCGCCGCGCTCCCGATGAGCTGCTCGCGCAGGCGCGCGGACACCTCGTCGCCGTCGGCGGGCCGGTCGGGCCAGGAGAGGTAGAGGTCGACGACCAGGCCGGCCGGGTCGGCGACGCCGGCGAGCACCGGCTCGAGGGAGGCCAGCGCCGCGGGCAGGCCGCCGTCCTCGACCATGAGCGCGACCAGGTGCAGCCGGGAGCCGGCCAGCTCGTAGTCGGCGGTGACGCAGGACCGCCCGTCGAGCAGCGTGGTGCGGACGTCCTGGAGGGCGCGGCTGCGGTAGTAGCGCCGGGTGAGCACCTCCAGCACCGGGTCCGGGACGGTCGTCTCCCGCTCGAACCGCTGCGCCAGCAGGGTGATCAGCGGTTCGGGGCTGGCGACCAGCGCCTCCATGCGGTCCACGCCGGTGCGCGGGTCGCCCCGCTCGGCGGCCTCGTCGAGCTCGGTGAGCAGCCGCCGCGCGTCGTCCAGCACCTGCTGGCGGGCGGCGACGACGACCCGCTCCTCGAAGTGCCGGTAGCGGACGGCGCGGGCGAGGTCGCCCACCGACGGGTAGCGCAGCTGGGTGGCGACGACGAGCCGGTCGAGCACCTCGCCCACCTGCGCGCGCACCGGGTCGGCGGGCAGGTCGGCGGCGGTGAGCCAGCGGTCCAGCAGCGCGAGGACGGCGGGCAGCTGGTCGGCGACGCGCTGCTGGCCGAGGAAGACGCGGTGCACCGCCTCCTGCAGCGCCGGCACCGGCTCGAGGTCCTCCACCCCGTAGTGCCGCAGCGCCCGGGACAGGCGGTCGCGGAAGCTGTCCGGGAGGCCCTCCCGCTCGACGTCCAGCGAGTGCAGGTAGGAGTGGAAGTACTCGCGCGGGCTGTGGACCTGCTGGTCGGCCTCCTCCTCCTCGCTGGCCGGCCGGTTGCGCGAGAGCTCCGCGAGGTCGGCGAAGGTGGTGAGGACGGCGAGCTCGGCCTGCACGAGCTCGGGGTCGTCCACCGGCAGCTCGCCGCGGACGCGGCCGTACTCGGCGACCAGTGCCTTGGCGTGGGCGGCGTCGACGTCGTAGCCGGTGATCAGCGCCTGCATGCCGGCCAGCAGCGCCCGCGCACGCTCGCGGGCGTCGGCGGAGGTCTCGGTCACCTCGCCGCCGGGCAGCTCCACCCGGTCGCCGGTCGCCTCGGCGGCGTCCCCGCCGGCGCGCTCCAGGCTCACCAGCGCGGCGCCGGCGTCGACCTGCGCGTTCACCGCGGCGAGCACCTCGCGGACCCGGCCCGCGAAGGGCGCGCGCACCGCGGTCTCCATCTTCATGCTCTCGAGGACGACGATCGCCTGGCCGGCCTCGACCTCCTCGCCGGGGCGGGCGCGGACGGCGACGACCACGGCGGGGGCCGGGGCCCGCACGGTGCCACCGGCGTCCCGGCTCACCCGGTGGGCGACGCCGTCGACCTCGACCAGGTGGGAGCCGGGGGCGGTCACCGCGACGATGGCGTGGCGCCGGCCGCCGACGGCCAGCCGGCTCTCCAGCGGGCTGAGCCGGTCCAGCTCGACGTCGACCGAGCGGCCGTCGAGCTCCACCCGGTAGCGGTCGGGGCCGGTGCGGGCGACGGTGAGCCGGTAGACCTGCCCGCGGTAGCCGAGGTCCATGGGGCGGCCCACCCCGTGCGGGGCGCGTGGCCGTCCACCTCGCGCCGAGGCCAGGAACGCCGTGCGCTCCCAGGCCTCCTCGGCGTCGGAGACGTCGATGGCCACCTGGACGAGGGCGATCCACGCCGACGCCGCGTCGGGGACGCCGCCGCCGGTGCCCTCACGGTCCAGCCAGCCGGTGTCCGCGGTGCCGGAGACCACCTCGGGCCGGTCGAGGAGGTCCAGCAGGAAGGACTTGGTCGTGGTGCCGCCGCGCAGCACGACGGTGGTCTCGCGCAGGGCGCAGCGCAGCCGGGCGAGCGCCTCGGGGCGGTCCCGGCCCCAGGCGATGACCTTGGCGACCATCGAGTCGTAGGCCGGCGGGATGACGTCGCCGACGCTCATCCCGGTGTCCACGCGGACCCCGGGGCCGGTGGGCAGCCGCATGAGCTCGACGCGGCCGGGCGCCGGGGCGAACCCGGCCTCGGCGTCCTCGGCGTTGAGCCGGGCCTCGATGGCGTGCCCGTTCGCCGGGGGCGGGTCGCCCTCCAGGCGGCCGCCGGCGGCGACGTGCAGCTGCAGCTTGACGATGTCCAGCCCGGTGACCTCCTCGGTCACCGGGTGCTCGACCTGCAGGCGGGTGTTGACCTCCAGGAAGGTGAACAGCCGCTCGTCGGGCTGGTACAGGAACTCCACGGTGCCCGCGCCGACGTAGCCGGCGGCCTTGACCAGGGCGATCGCCGAGCCGCGCAGGGCGGCGTCCTGCTCGTCGCTGAGCGCCGGGGAGCTGGACTCCTCGAGCACCTTCTGGTTGCGCCGCTGCACGGAGCAGTCGCGGACCCCGGGTGCCCACACCGTGCCGTGCTGGTCGGCGATGACCTGGACCTCGACGTGCCGGCCGCCCTCGACCAGCCGCTCCATGAACACGACCGGGTCGCCGAAGGTGCGCTGCGCCTCGGCCTGCGTGCGGGTCAGCGCCTCCTCGAGCTCGGCCTCGCTGCGCACCACGCGGATGCCGCGGCCGCCGCCGCCGCTGCGGGCCTTGACGATCAGCGGGTAGCCGATGGTCTCGGCGTGCCGGCGGCCCTCGTCGACGGTCTCGACCGGGCCGCCGCTCCACGGCGCCACGGGGACGCCGGCCTTCTCCGCCAGCGCCTTCGCCTCGATCTTGGCGCCGAGCAGCCGCATCGACTCCGGCGTCGGCCCGATGAAGGTGACCCCGAGGTCGGCGCACAGCTCCGCGAAGGCCGGGTCCTCGGCGACGAAGCCCCAGCCCACCCAGGCCGCGTCGGCGCCGCTGGCGCGCAGCGCGCGGGCCAGCTCGGCGTGGTCGAGGTACGGGTTGCCCGCGCCGGTCTCCCGGAGCAGGACGGCCTCGTCGGCGGCGCGGACGAACGTGGCCCGCCGCTCGGCCTCGGTGTGCAGGGCGATGACGCGGGTCCGCGACCCGTGCTCGGCATCGAGCTCGCGGACGGCGCGGATGAGCCGCATGGCGGGCTCGCCCCGGTTGACGACGGCGATGCGGCTGAACACCCTGCACCCCTCCCGGTTCGGATCGGTCGGCTCGTCCCTCCCGACCTGTTACATGTCCAGGCCGCCGTTGACACCCCAGGTCTGCCCGGTGATGTAGGAGGAGGCGTCGGCGGCGAGGAAGTGCACGACGCGGGCGATCTCCTCGGGGCGGCCCAGCCGGCCGAGCGGGATCTTCGCCTTGAGCCCGTCGAGCACCTTCTCGGGGACGGTGTCGAGCATCTCGGTGGCGATGTAGCCCGGCGTGACGGCGTTGACGGTGATGCCGGGGCCGTCGGTGATGCCCTTGCGCTGCAGCTGCATGGCGGTCTCGAGGGCGAGGGTCTTGGTGAGACCGAGCAGGCCCGCCTTCGCCGACGCGTAGTTCGCCTGGCCGATGCCGCCGGTCTCACCGATGACCGACGAGATCATCACGATGCGGCCGCTGCCGCGCTCGAGCATGTGGGTCAGCGCGGCCTGGGAGAGGTAGAACGCGCCCGACAGGTTGACGTCGATGACCCGGCGCCAGTCGTCGGCGGTCATCTTCAGCGCCGTCTTGTCGGCGGTGATGCCGGCGTTGTTGACCAGGATGTCGAGCCTGCCGTGCTGCTCGATGACCTCGCCGATGGTGCGCTTGCAGTCCTCGGCGGACCCGATGTCGCCGCGGTGGACCGTGGCGTGGCTGGTGGGGAACGTGGCGCCGAAGTCGCTGGCGAAGGCCTCGGCAGCCTGGGTGTTGCCGCTGTAGCCGGCGGCGATGTCCGCGCCCTGGGAGGCCAGGCTGCGGCAGATGGCCGCACCGATGCCCCGGGTGCCGCCGGTCACGAAGGCGACCTTGCCGAGGAGCTTGTCGCCGGCTCGCGTCCGACTTTCCTGCGTGGCTGTCACGGAGACCTCCTCGGCCGGGGGCATGCCCAGTCGTTCCTGGCCGGAGACGGTCCGCGACTGCGGGCCGTGGGCTCCGGCACCGGTACGTCGGCAGCCTCTCGCTCCCGCCCGGTGCCGTCAAACCGGGGTGTGACGTGGGTCTCACCCAGTGGACGGCCGTCCCGGTGGGCGGCGGGAGATCCCGCCGCGGTCGCCGGACACTCGGCCGCCGTGCGCTCGATGACCCCGGCTACGTCGCGACGTCGGCGCGAGGCCGCTCGGTGCCGCGCGGCATGCTCCCCGACGGCCTCTGCCCGGCGGTGTCCTTCCTCTGCTCCCGCAGCAGTGGCTTCATCACCGGGCAGTCGGTGGTCGCCGACGGCTGGGTCACGTTCCTCTGAGCTCAGGCCGGTGAGACCGGGAGCCGGCCGGTCGCCCGCTCCACCGTCCCGACCGCCACCACCGCGACCAGCAGGGCGGCCAGTCCGCCGACCACGGCCACCGCGGGCAGGTCCAGGAGCGCGTCGAGGCCCGCGACGACGGCGGCGGCCAGCGGCCACCACCAGCCGCGGCGGGTGCGGCGCGACATCCCGGCGTCGGTGACGGTGATCGACAGCAGGTAGACCACGACGCCGCCGGCGAGCAGCAGGCGGGTGCCCGGCGGGACGTCGCCCTGCCCGCTCTGCACGACCGCGAGCTCGAGGCCCGCGCCGACCGTGGCCAGCGCGAGGGTGAGGGGCAGCTGGGCGAAGACGTACACGTCGTGGGAGTGGTCGCTGGGGACCTCGCCGACCTCGTCGAGCAGGCGTTTCGCGCGGGCGCCGGCGAGGTCGAACCAGCTCCACCACAGCGCGGCCGCCAGCACGAAGCCGAGCAGCGCCACCGGCAGCGCGGACGACGACCACTGCGCGTCGGTCAGCCCGTGGGCGATCGCGGCGACCGACTCGCCCAGCACCAGGATCACGAACAGGGCGAACCGCTCGGGCAGGTGCTCGACGTGCAGGGGGACGTCGGCCGAGGAGCGGGTGGCCAGCAGCGGCACCAGCGCCTCGGCCAGCAGGGCGGCGGCCCACAGCCCGTAGGCCGCCGGCCGCGGCACCAGCAGCGAGACCGCCCACAGCGCGGCGCCCACCGCCGCCCCGGCCATGTACAGCCGGACGACCGGACGCGCCTCGGCCACGTGCCGGTACGCCCGCCAGTACTGCAGCAGCAGCGTCGCCCGCAGCAGCAGCTGGCAGCCCACGAAGACGGCGAACCACTCCCCCGTCGCGCCGGTGGCCGACGCGGCCAGCCCGACGACGGCGGCCATGCTGGCCAGCTTCAGCAGCCGGTAGACGACGTCGTCGTGGTCGAACCGGTTCGCGTAGAGGGTCGCGCTGACCCACGCCCACCACACGGTGGTGAACAGGCCGGCGAACAGCAGCTCCCCGTGCCAGGTCACGTCCTCCCGGAGCGCGATCGCGAGCTCCGCCACGACCAGGACGAAGGCGAGGTCGAAGAACAGCTCCAGGCGCGAGGCGGTGCGGCCCTCGCCGGTGCGCAGCTCCGGCCGGCGCACCGCACCCGACCCGGTCAGCGCGCGCCGCACGCCCTCGAGCGGCCCCATCCGGATCAGGCCCCGCGCCCGCGACGGGGCCCACTGGTCACGACGCGTGGCTACCCACACGAACCCGCTGCGCATGCGCCGGCCGGGCGGTCGTGCTCTCCTCGACCCGAGCACCGCAGGCCGGGTGGACGGTGAGAGGTCGAGCGCATGACCGTCGGGGACGCCGAGGACCTCGGGGTGGCCGCCCCGTCCGAGCCGCGCGTGCAGAGGCCGGTCGTCCGCTTCCCCTGGGACGCCCTGGGGCCGCACCACCACCGGTTCGCCTCGACACGGGAGGTGCAGGACTACAACGTCGCCCTGTGCCGCCACTGCGGTCTGCGCATCCTCCACCTCTGGCTGAACAGCCGGGACTGGGTCCGCCGCAGGACGGAGGCGGTGACCTTCATCGACGGCCGCACTGTCCGGCGCCAGGTCACCGTCGACTTCATCCTGCCGCCCTACACACCGAGCCTGGAGCTCGCCGGGAGGGTGCTCGACACGGTCCCGATGGCACTGCTGCAGAAGCGGAGCCTGGTGAAGTTCGACCTCCGCGACCACGCCGGCACCGCGCTGTCCCTGCTCGGTCTCCGCCAGCAGCAGACACTGACCGCGGCGGCGCTCAAGGGCCTGGCGGCGTCGATCGGGGACGGCCACCCCGAGGCCGACCTCCCCCCGCCCGTCGACCGGCTGGTGGACCGGTTGGTCTTCGGTGACCGGCCGCAGGTCCACCAGGCCATGCGCGACCTCCTGCACGACCCCGGGTACCGGGCCCTCCGCGACGACGCCCTGTTCCTGATGACCTGCGAGCGGCTGCTCGACAGCTGGGTCATGTGCCTGCTCCTGCAGCGGGAGGACCTCACCCGGCGGATCGTCAAGTTCGGGTACGACGAGCCGCTGGACCTGCGCTACGAGGCGGGGACGACGGGGCTGCGCGCCCACCCGGACCTGGGCCGGCCGACCGCCTACAGCCTGCGGCCCGCCGACAACCGCACACGCCTGTCCCGCCTGCGGGCAGGTCTGGGCGTGGACCCGGTGCGGATCCGCTTCCCCGTCTACGCCGCCGAGAGCGCCCAGAGCTTCCACCTGGAGGTCACGGCCCCGCCCGGAGCGGTGATCCGGGCCGGGCAGGCCCTCGCCTCCAGGCCGACCGACCCTCCCGAGGAGGTGTCCACCGCCGGTCCCCCGGGCTCCGCCACGGAGGTGCTGGGCCGGGGTGCCGGGGACCTGCCCTTCGACCAGGTCTCGGGGATGCACCCGACGGTCGACCTGCACCTGACCGACGTCCCCTCGGGCGCCTTCTCTCACGCGCAGGTGGAGTTGCGCGCGGAGGTGAGCGGCTGGCTGCTGTCCATGACCATCGCGTGCTGGGTGAACAGCCTCATGCTGCTCGTGCTGACGCTCACCCGGTGGGGCGACGGGGGCACCGACGCCGAGCTGGCGGTGACCCTGCTGGTCGTCTTCATCAGCTTCGGCAGCACCGTCGCCGCCCAGCAGGACGCCCACCCCATGCTCAGCCGCCTGCTCGGCTTCGCCAAGGGACTGGCGGGGATCTCGACGCTGGCCGCACTCGTCGGGGCCGGCATCGTCGCCCTCGCGCCCGACCTCGACCACTGGCTGGTGCTGCCGGCTGCGGTCAGCACCCTGGTCGCCGGGGCGCTGACCCTGGCGGCGGTGCGGTCGCGACCATCGGCGCCCGGCGTGACGTCCCCGTGGGACTTCACCCCGCTGACCAGGGGTCGGCACGAACCCCAGGCCCCTGACTACCTGCCGCTGGAGCTGCTCTCCGACGACCGGCCGGCGGACGACGCGGCCGCCCGCCGGCAGCTCCGCTTCGACCAGCCGGCGGTCGTCGTCGCCACGGCCGAGAGCGAACGGCACCGGAGCCGCTGGTCGCCCGGGATCGACGAGCAGCTGCGGGAACGGCTCGAGACCGCGCTGCTCCGCATCGACGGGCGGGCCGGCACGGACGCCCCCCGCACCGACCCGGGCGACGGCGCCCCGCAGCCCTGAGCGGGGCCGCCTCAGTCCTGCGCGTGCGGCTCCGGCCGGCCGTCGTCGGCCCCCTCCTTCTCGAAGGCGACGTCGACCCGCTGGTGCCGCACCGCCCGCTGGGCGCGGGCGGCCTCGGCGAACACCCGCTCGTCGCCCTCGGTGAGGTCGTCGTGGTCGACGAACGGGGTGAGCAGCGCCCGGGGGTGGAGGGAGTCGACCCGGACGACGTTGACCTCCGCGCACAGCACCAGCGCGACGGCCGCCAGGTAGATGAACGCGACCAGGCCCAGGACCAGCGCGAACACCGCGTCGACGGCGCTGGCGTTCGCGACGACGCGGGCGACGTACACGCCGCCGAAGGACTGCAGGAGCTGCCACAGCACCGCGGCGGCCAGGGCGCCGGGGAGCACCTGCCGGGTGCGGAGCCGGCGCGCGGTGGTGATCCGGAAGCCGAGCACGAACACCGCGGCGTTCACCAGCACCGACCCCACGGTCACCAGGACGTGCACCGCCCCGCTGAACCCGCCGCCGTAGGCCGCTGCGCCGCTGCCCAGTGCGGAGAGCACGGTCGAGGCGAGCACCAGCACCCCGAGGGTGCACAGCAGCAGCAGGCTGCGGCCGCGCGCGGTGATCGGGTCGGGCCGGTTGTGCCGGGGCACGGCCCACACGGTGTTCATCGTGTGCTGCATCGCCTGCCCGAGCCCCAGCGCGCCGTAGAGGGCGACCAGCCCGCCGACGACCACCCCCGTGAAGCCGCCGCCGAGTGCCTCGGGCGTGCCCAGCTGCTCGCCGATGACGGGGAACTCGGCGAGCGCGGAGTCCAGTAGCTGCCGCTGCAGCTCGGGGTTGCCGGCCAGCACCAGCCCCAGCACGGTGGCCAGGAGCAGCAGCACCGGGAACAGCGCCAGGAAGCCGTAGTAGGTGATGAGCGCGGCGAGGAAGTGGCCGTCGTCGTCGAAGAACTTGTAGAGCACCGCGATCGGGAACCCCGCCGCGGGGTGCCGCCGCTGGAACCGGTCCACCCGTTCGGTGACTGTCATCGCGCACCCCTGTCGGCTCGGGTGCCCCACCTCTACCCCGTCCCGCCGACGGCCGCGCGCGCACGCCGGGTAGGAAGGGGCCATGGCCGACGCCTTCCCCGAACTCGCCGAGCTCGCCGCCGAGGAGCGGGAGCTGCAGTTCAGCAGCTTCACCAACGACGACGCCTGGGACCTCGGCGCCGCGCTCGTGGCGGCCGGCCGCCGGGACGCCGCGCCGGTCGCGGTCGCCGTCGTCCGCAACGGCCACCGGCTGTTCTCCGCCGCCCTGACCGGGGCGACCCCCGACAACGAGCGGTGGATCGAGCGCAAGACGCGGGTGGTGCACCGCTTCGGGCACAGCAGCCTCTACGTGCGGCAGGCCTCCATCGAGCGCGGGACGACGTTCGAGGAGGAGTTCGGGCTGGACCCGGCCCGGTACGCCGCCCACGGGGGCGCCTTCCCCGTGATCGTGCGGTCGGTGGGCCCCATCGGCGCGGTCGTGGTCTCCGGGCTCCCGCAGGTCGAGGACCACCGCATGGTCGTCGCGGCGATCCGTGCGCACCTGGGCCGCTGAGCCCGCGCAACTCCGGGGAAGGTTCTGCCCCGCGGCCAGTCCGGACCGCACGTTCCCCGGAGTTGCGCGTCAGCGGCTGCGGTAGAGCCGGGTGGTGACCGGCAGGAACACCGCGGCCAGACCGGCAGCCACCGCCAGGGAGACGCCGATCGCGACGCCGTCGGACTGCCCCGCCATCAGCGACCGCGACGCCGTCGCCAGCACCGAGACGGGGTTGACCTCGACGAAGGCGGCCAGCGGCCCGGGCAGGGTGTCGGGGTCGACGAAGACGTTGGACAGGAACGTCAGCGGGAAGATGCCGGTGAACCCGGCGTTCATCACCGCGTTCGGCGAGCGCATGAGCAGCCCGAGCACGGAGAAGACCCACGACAGGCCGAACGAGAAGACGACGACCAGCCCCAGCGCCGCCACCACCCCGGCCGCGCCGCCCTCGGGCCGGTAACCGAGCACCACGCCCAGCACGATGATCACCGTGCCGGCGATCACGTACCGGACGCTGTCGCCGAGCAGCGACCCCAGCAGCGGGGCCGGACGCCAGATCGGCAGCGAGCGGAACCGGTCGACCACGCCCTTGGTGAGGTCGGTGTTGAGCGAGACGCCGCTGTAGACGGTGGTGAACAGCACCGACATCACCAGCATCCCGGGCAGGATGTACTGCAGGTACGCGCTGGTGGAACCGGCGATGGCGCCGCCGAACAGGTACGTGAACATCAGCACGAACATCACCGGCGTCACGGTGACGTCGAGCAGCTGCTCGGGCACGTGCCGGACCTTGAGCATGCCCCGCCAGCCGAAGGTGAGCGCCGCCGTGAGCGGGCCCGGGCGCGGCGGCCGCGCGGTGGAGGCGATGGCCCGGCGGACGGCGGCGGTGTCGGCCGAGTCGCGAGTGACGGTGGTGGTCATGACGCACGCTCCTGCGCGGGGGACGCGGGCTCCCGGTCGCCGTCCTCCGCGGCGTGGCCGGTGAGGGCGAGGAAGACCTCGTCGAGGCTGGGCCGGTCGAGGGAGAAGTCGGCGATGCCGACGCCGGCGCGGGCCAGCTCGGCCAGGCCGAGGGCGGCCGTCGCGGCGTCGCCGCAGGCCGCCGACAGCGCGGCCGGGTCGTCGCCCGGGGTCACCGGACCGACCGCCCGCTCCAGCACGCCGGCCGCCGCCGCCCCCTGGCCGGGGTCGTTCAGGCGCACGTGCAGCGAGCCGGTGCCGACCGACGCCTTGAGCTGCCCCGGCGTGCCCTCGGCGATGACCCGGCCCCGGTCGATCACCGCCAGGCCGTCGGCGAGCTGGTCGGCCTCCTCCAGGTACTGGGTGCAGAGCAGGATCGTCGTCCCCTCGGCGACCAGCGCCCGCACGATCTCCCACACCTGGTTGCGCGAGCGCGGGTCCAGCCCGGTGGTCGGCTCGTCGAGGAAGAGCAGCTGCGGCGTGACGACCAGGCTGGCCGCGATGTCCAGGCGGCGGCGCATCCCTCCGGAGTGGTGCTTGACCAGCCGGCCGGCGGCCTCGGCGATGCCGAAGGCCTCCAGCAGCTCGTCGGCCCGGGCGCGGGCCGCGGCGCGGCGGTGGCCGAACAGCCGCGCCAGCAGGACCAGGTTCTCCCGGCCGGTGAGCTCCTCGTCGACCGAGGCCAGCTGCCCGGTGAGGCTGACCAGCCCGCGGACGGTGTCGGCCTCGGTGACCACGTCGTGGCCCAGCACGCGGGCGTGCCCGGAGTCGGGCTGGATCAGCGTGGCCAGCACGCGGATCGTCGTCGTCTTGCCCGCCCCGTTCGGGCCGAGCACGCCGTAGACGGTGCCGGCCGGAACGGCGAGGTCGACGCCCTCCACCGCGCGCGTGGCCCCGAAGGACTTGGTGAGACCGGTGGCCTCGATGGCCAGTGCGGAGTGTGCGGTCATCGTGCTCCCTCAGCCGGGTGTCCGGGCGCAGCGTCCCCTCTCCCTCTGACGGAATGTCCGCGCCGGGCTCGTCGCCCGCCACCGGTTTTCCGCGGGCGTGCCCAGCGTCGGGGTTCGAGCGCACTGGAGGTCAAGGGGTCACCGCCAGCGGTACTCCAGCTCCGGGCGGCCGGCGCCCCCGTACCGCGGCGCGCGGTCGACCAGGCCGGTGTCGGCCAGGTACTCCAGGTAGCGGCGGGCGGTGATCCGCGAGGCGCCGATCAGCTCCGCGGTCTCCGCGGCCGAGAGCCCCTCCGAGGTGCGGACGGCGGCGACGACGGCGTCCAGCGTCTCCCGGCCCATCCCCTTCGGCAGCGGCGCGGGCCGGCCGGGGCGGACGGCGCCGAGCACGCGGTCGACCTCGTCCTGGCCGGCGGCGTCCCCCGCGGCCGACAGCCGCGCGCGGTACTCGGCGTAGGCGGTCAGCCGGTCGCGCAGTGCCGGGTAGGTGAAGGGCTTGAGCAGGTACCCGACGACGCCGTGCGCGGCCGCCGCCCGCACGGTGGACAGCTCCCGCGCCGAGGTCACCGCGAGGACGTCGACCGGCACCCCGGCCGCCCGGATCCGCCGGCACAGCTCGACGCCGTGGGTGTCGGGGAGGTTCATGTCCAGCAGCACGAGGTCGACCGGCACCCGGGCCAGCGCGTCGAGGGCCGCGGCCCCGGTGCCGGCGACGGCCACGGTGCCGAAGCCCGGCGTCCGGTCCACGTAGGCGCGGTGCGCCTCGGCCGCGACCGGCTCGTCCTCCACCACGAGGACGCGGACGTCCGGGGAGGTCACGGCGCCGCCCCGACCGGCGCCCGCACCGGCAGGGAGACGACGAACTGCGCACCCGGGCCGGGGCGGACGCTGACCGTGCCCCCGTGCCGGCGCACCGCCTGCGCGACCAGCGCCAGCCCCAGCCCGCGGCCGAGCCCGGCCGGCGCGCCGGCGCTCTCCTTGGTCGACCAGCCCCGCTCGAAGACCCGCCGCACGTCCTCCTCGGCCACCCCGGGACCGGTGTCCTCGACCCGGATCTCCAGGTGCCCGCCGGTCACCTCCGCGGCCAGCTGCACCTCCCGGGGCGGGTCCCCGGCGAGGGCGGCGTCGATGGCGTTGTCGAGCAGGTTGCCCACGATGGTGACCAGGTCACCGCCGGGCAGGCCGGTCTCGCCCACCGCCGTCGCCGGGTCGATCTCCAGCAGCACGCCGCGCTCGTGCGCGGTCGCCGCCTTGCCCAGCAGCAGCGCGGCCAGCACCGGGTCGCCGACCGCGCCGACCACGCGGTCGGTGAGCCGCTGCGCGGAGGCGAGCTCGGCGGTGGCGAAGTCGACCGCCTCCTGGGTGCGGCCGAGCTCGACGAGGGAGACGGTGGTGTGCAGCCGGTTGGCGGCCTCGTGCGCCTGGGCCCGCAGCGACTCGGCGAAGGCGCGCACGCTGTCCAGCTCGCCGGTGAGCGCCTGCAGGTCGGTGTGGTCCCGCAGGGTCACCACGGTGCCGGCCGAGCGGTCGCCGGCCCGGGGCGGGGCCTGGTTGACCACCAGCACCCGGGTGCCGGTCACGTGCACCTCGTCGACGACGGTGCGCTGCTGGGTCAGCACCGCGGTCAGCTCCGGGGGCAGCCCGAGGTCGCCGACGTGCCGGCCGGCCGGGTCGTCGGCCAGGCCCAGCAGCCGCCGCGCCTCGTCGTTGACCAGCTGCACCCGCCCCTCGCCGTCCACCAGGAGCAGGCCCTCGCGCACGGCGTGCAGCACCGCGTGGTGGTACTCGAGCAGCCGCGCCAGCTCCGTCGGGGTGAGCCCGTGGGTCTGGCGCTGCAGCCGCCGGCTCAGCGCCCAGCTGCCCAGGCCGCCGACGGCGAGCGTGGCCAGGGCCGTGCCGGCGATCCCGGGGACGGCGGCGGCGAGGTCCTCCCCGATCGCGGCGACGGTGATCCCGGCCGAGACGAGGGCGACGACGTCGCCGTCGGCGTCCACCACCGGTCCGGTGGCGCGCACGGAGGGGCCGAGGGTGCCGGTGTAGGTCTCGGTGAACGTCTCCCCCGCCAGGGCAGGGGCGATCGTGCCGCGGAAGGGGCGGCCGATCTGCTCGGGGTCGGGGTGGGTCCAGCGGGTGCGGTCGGGCGCGAGGACGGTGATGAACGAGGTGCCGGTGTCGGCGCGGACCTGCTCGACGAAGGGCTGCAGCACCGCGGTCGGGTCCGGGCCGGTCACCGCCCCGAGCACCAGCGGCGAGTCCGCGAGGCTGGCCACGATCGCCGTCGTCTCCTGCTCGGCGGCCTGCTGCACGGCCTGGCGGGCGTCGAGGTAGGCCACGGCCGTCGCGGTGAGGACGACGACGCCGACGACCAGCGCCTGGAGCAGCAGCAGCCGCCGCGCCAGGCTCGCGTCACGGCGGTGCGGCAGGAAGGCGGGCACGCGGCGAGTGTGCCGCGCGGTGACGCCATCGCCACCGGCACCGTGCCCGCCACGGCCGTCGTGAACGCAATGAACGCATGGGTGACCGCCGTCACCACACCCGGGAGTGTGACTGGCGTCGCCCCGGACGGGGCACAGCACACCCGATCCGGGAGGCGAGTCGCCTCCGGCCGACGACAGGAGACGTCATGGCGTCAGGCACCGACCACGCGCAGCCGCCGGGAGCCACCCGGCGCAAGGACCGCACGCACTGGCTCTACATCGCCGTCATCGTCGCGGTGGTGGCCGGCATCGCGGTCGGCTTCCTGTTCCCCGGCTTCGCGACCGACCTGAAGTGGCTGGGAACCGCGTTCGTGGGCCTGATCAAGATGCTCATCGCGCCGGTCATCTTCTGCACGATCGTGCTGGGCATCGGCGCGATCCGCCAGGCGGCCAAGGTCGGCCGGATCGGCGGCCTGGCCCTGGGCTACTTCATCCTCATGTCGACCGTCGCGCTGGCGATCGGCCTGGTGGTGGGCAACATCATCCACCCCGGTGACGGGCTCCAGCTCTCCGACGAGCTGCGCGGCGAGGGCGCTGCACTGGCCGGCACCGCCGAGGAGAGCGGCGGCACCGTCGACTTCCTCCTCGGGCTGATCCCGACCTCCCTCCTGTCGGCCCTGACCGACGGGTCGGTGCTGCAGGCGCTGCTGGTCGCGCTGCTGGTCGGCTTCGCGATCCAGGCGATGGGCCGCTCCGGTGAGCCGCTCCTGCGCGGCGTCGGGCACCTGCAGAGGCTGGTGTTCCGGATCCTCGCCATGATCATGTGGCTGGCGCCGATCGGGGCCTTCGGGGCGATCGCGGCGGTCGTCGGCGAGACCGGCATCGACGCGCTGAAGAGCCTCGCGGTGATCATGATCGCCTTCTACGTGACCTGCGCGCTCTTCGTCTTCGTCGTCCTCGGGCTCATCCTGCGGCTGGTCGCCCGCGTCAACGTCTTCTCGCTCCTGAAGTACCTGGGCCGCGAGTTCCTGCTGATCGTGTCGACGTCCTCGTCGGAGACCGCGCTGCCCCGGCTGATCGCCAAGATGGAGCACGCCGGTGTGAGCCAGCCGGTCGCCGGCATCGTGGTCCCGACCGGCTACTCCTTCAACCTCGACGGCACGGCCATCTACCTGACGATGGCCTCGCTGTTCATCGCCTCGGCGCTGGGCGACCCGCTGACGATCGGCGAGCAGATCGGCCTGCTGGTCTTCATGATCATCGCGTCCAAGGGCGCGGCGGGCGTCACCGGCGCCGGCCTGGCCACGCTGGCCGGCGGGCTCTCGGCCCACCGCCCGGACCTGCTGGACGGCGTCGGCCTGATCGTCGGCATCGACCGGTTCATGTCCGAGGCCCGCGCGGTGACCAACTTCGCCGGCAACGCGATCGCCACCGTCCTGGTCGCCACCTGGACCAGGGAGCTCGACCGCGAGCAGCTGTCGGCGGCGCTGTCCGGGGAGAGCCCGTTCGACGAGACCACGATGATCGACGACCACGGCGACGCGGAGCCGCCGGCGTCCGGCAGCAACGCCGGCCCGGGCCAGCGGGACGCCGAGTCCGCCCAGCGGGAGGTCGCGCAGGCCTCGGTGCGCTGACCGACGCACGCGCGACGCGGAGCGCCCGGGCCCCTCGTGGGCCCGGGCGCTCCGTCGTCGGTGCAGGGACGTCCGGAGTCGCTACGGTGACCGTCCCCGCAGCCACCCGGAGAGAGGACCGCCCGTGAGCTCCCGCCTGAACCCCTACCTCAGCTTCAGCGACACGGCCCGGCAGGCCATGGAGTTCTACCGCGGGGTGTTCGGCGGGGAGCTCTCGCTGAGCACCTTCGGCGAGGCGGGCGGGGCCGAGGGCCCCGACGCCGACAAGGTCATGCACGCGCAGCTCGAGACGCCGGCCGGGTACACGCTGATGGCCTCCGACACCCCCGCGGGCATGGACCGCAGTGAGGGCAGCAGCATCTCGGTCAGCCTCAGCGGGGACGACGGCGAGGAGCTGCGCGGCTACTTCGCCAAGCTCTCCGACGGCGGCACCGTGACCATGCCGCTGGAGAAGCAGATGTGGGGCGACGAGTTCGGCATGTGCGTCGACCCGTTCGGCATCGCCTGGATGGTCAACATCTCCCAGCCCGCCTGACCGGCCGCGCCGCCGCGGTGCGCCGGCGGCCGGTGCCACAGTGGCGGCATGCACCTGGTCCTGGAGTACACGCTGGCCCCGGACTACCTGGAGCGCCGGGCGGCGCTGCGCGAGGAGCACCTCACCCTGGCCCGCGCCGCCCACGAGCGCGGTGAGCTCCTGCTCGCCGGCGCGCTGCCGGACCCGTACGACCGGGCCCTGCTCGTGTGGACCGCGCCCCGCGAGGTGGTGGAGCGGTTCGCCGAGACCGACCCCTACGTGGTGCAGGGCCTGGTGACGGGCTGGACGGTCCGCCCCTGGAACGTCGTCGTCGGCTGACGCTCCCGGGAGCATCGCAGCGAGCGCCAGCGAGCGAGGAGCGGACCGGGAGCGGAAGCCGACGAGTGGACGTCGTCGGCTGACCGGAGGGCGGGGGGCGCGGGCAACCGCCGCCCCCCGCGCCCGGGGGGCGACACCCCCCCCCCCCCCCGGCCCCCCCCCCGCCCCCCCCCCCCCCCCCGCCCGGCCCGCGCCCCGACCCCCCACGGGGGCCCGCGGGGGGCGCCCGGGGCCCCGGGCCCCCCGAACCCCGGCGCCCCCGCCCTCCGGTGGCGACTCAGCGGCCGAGCACGCTCCGCAGCGCCGCCGACAGCCAGTCCCGGGCCTCGTCGGCCGAGGACGGCGCGCCGAGCTGCCGGGCGGCGACGTAGAGGTCGGGCCGGACCAGCAGGACGCCGCCGTCCTCGATCTCGCGCAGCTCGGCCCAGGTGCCGTAGGGGTCCTCGACGGGCCGGCCGGGGCCGATCGACACCGGGGTGATCGTCAGCCCCAGCTCGGTGCCGAGCTCGGCCGCGGCGTCCAGCCACGCCTCCCCGCCGATCCCGGTGACGACGGCGAAGCGGCCGCGGCCGACCAGGTCCAGCGTCGAGGTGCGCACCCCGCCGACGGTGACCCAGGTGTGCGGGATCTTCGCGCCGGGCCAGGTGGTGGCCTGGGCGTACAGCACCGGGTCGCGGCGGTACTCGGGCATGGGCGTCCCGTCGGGGACGACGGCCGACGAGGCGTACCGCTGGTTGTGCTCGACCCCGTGGGCGTCGAACTCGTAGGCCTTGTACGCGATCGCCTCGCGCAGCGCGGTGCGGATCTTCTCGCCCTGCGGCCCCGGCGACTTCCACAGCGCCAGCTGCTCCTGCAGGTGGTCGGCCTCGGTGTGCTCCAGGTCCAGCGCGCTGAGGATCTTGCCGGTGTCGGCGATGCTCTGGTTGGCCCGCTCGACGATCTGCCGGGCGATCGGCGCCCGCTCGGCGTCGTAGCTGTCCAGCAGCGACGGGGCCGCCGTCCCCGCGACGACGTGGGCGAGCTTCCAGGCCAGGTTGTAGCTGTCCTGGATGGAGGTGTTCGAGCCCAGCCCGTTGGTCGGCGGGTGCCGGTGGATCGCGTCGCCGGCGCAGAAGACCCGGCCCTTCGCGATCGTCGTCGCGAAGTGGTGGTTGACCGTCCACGGCGAGCGCGACTTCACGTGCATCTCGAAGTCGTCGGTGCCGACCAGCGCCACGGCCAGCTCCCGCACCACCTCGTCGGTGAGGTCCGGCGGGCCGGCGGCGACCTCGTAGCCCCACATGAGCATCCACTCGTCCCAGGGCTTGATCATGCGCAGCACCCCGAGGCCGACGCCCTCCTTCTCGGCGCCCGGCTGGAGCATCCAGTAGAGGACCGAGGGGCGGTGCGCGACGAACCGGGAGAGGTCGGCCTCGAAGACGATGCTCAGCGCGCCGGCGACCGCACCCGGACCCTCGTAGGGAAGGTCGAGGTCGGCGGCGACCTTGCTCCGGGCGCCGTCGGCACCGATGAGGTACTTGGAGCGGATCGTGTACTCCGCGCCGGAGAGCCGGTCGCGCACCGTCGTCGTCACGCCGTCGTCGTCCTGGACGTGGGAGAGGTACTCGGTGTCGAAGCGGATCCGCGCGCCGCGCTCCTGGGCGGCCTGCACCAGGATCGGCTCGGTGATGGTCTGCGGGGCGTCGAGCATCGTCGTGGGGCTGGCCAGCTCGTAGTCGGCGTGCCGCACGGTGTCGGTGCCCCACGAGGGGATCCGCCCCAGCTCCTCGCCGGCCAGGCTGGTGCAGAACGTCGTGTTGCCCATGTACTGCCACGGCGTCGCCTCGCGCATCAGGCGCTCCTCGACGCCCATGTCGCGCATCGTCTCCATCGTGCGCTGGTTGGTGATGTGCGCCCGCGGGGTGTCCGAGAGCCGCCCGTACTTGGTGACCAGCAGCGTGGAGGTGCCGTAGGTGGCCAGGAACAGGGCCGCCGAGGCGCCGGCCGGTCCGGACCCGACCACGAGGACGTCGACCGCGACGGCCGCTCCTCCCGGGGTGGGCGTCGTCGCGGGGAAGCTCATGGAGGACCTCTTCTCGCACGGGGGATGTCGCGGACACCTGTCCGCAGCACGGCCACCCGATTCCAGTCGGTGCCCACCCGGCGTGTCAACCGTCACAGCGCGTCGGTGGACGACGGCCGCCCGTCCACCCGCCTCGCAGGCCGACAGCTGTGACCTGCGACATACTCGCCGGGGCCGCGGCCTGCCGCCCCGGCCCCGCAGCCGGCCCTGGTCGCTGCCCTTGGTCCACCGTCGTACCCGGAGGAGATCCCGCCCGTGAGCAAGATGCGCTTCGGCCTGTTCATGCCGCCGTTCAACAGCCCGCCCACCCAGAACGCGACGACCTCGCTGCAGCGCGACGTCGAGACCATCCAACTGATGGACCGGCTCGGCTTCGACGAGGCCTGGATCGGCGAGCACCACTCGGCGGCCACGGAGATCATCGCCGACCCGCTGACGTTCATCGCCCACGTCGGGGCGCTCACCCGGGACATCAAGCTCGGCACCGGCGTGGTCTCCATCCCGTACCACAACCCGCTCTGGGTGGCCGACCGTGCGATCCTCGTCGACCACCTGCTCCGCGGCCGGTTCATGCTCGGCGTCGGCCCGGGCTCGCTGCCCACCGACGCCGCGATGATCGGCCTCGAGCCCGCCCAGCTGCGCCCGGCCCTGCACGAGGACCTCGACGTGCTGCTGCGCCTGCTGACCACCGAGGAGCCGGTGACGGTGGAGACCGACCGGTACCGGCTGGTCGAGGCCCGGTGCCAGCTGGCCCCGTACCAGGACCCGTGCTTCGAGGTCGCGGTCGCCGCCACCGCCTCCCCCACCGGGCCCACCCTCGCCGGCAAGTACGGGCTGGGCATGCTCTCGGTCGGCGCGACCACCAAGGAGGGCTTCGACGTCCTCGCCCACCACTGGAACGTGCTGGAGGCCGAGGCGGCCGCGGCCGGCCGGCCGACCGACCGGTCCCGGTGGCGGCTGATGGGCCCGATGCACCTCGCCGAGACCCGCGAGCAGGCCGTGGAGGACATCCGCTACGGCTTCGACGCCTTCGTCGACTACACCCAGAAGACCCTCGCGCTGCCGCCGGTCCGCATCCCCGGCGACACCTTCGACGAGCGGCTGGCGTGGCTCGACGAGAGCGGGTGGGGCGTGGTGGGCACGCCGGACGACGCGATCGCGCAGATCCAGCGCCTGGTCGACCAGTCCGACGGCGGGTTCGGCTGCTACATCCTGCTGCAGCACGACTGGGCGAACTGGCAGGCCACCCAGCGCAGCTTCGAGCTGTTCGCCCGCCACGTGATCCCGGCCTTCCAGCCCTCCCAGCGGCGGCTGCTGGCCGCGGAGTCCTGGGCCCGGGGCAAGCACGCCGAGCTCGACGCCAAGAACGGCGCGGCGATCCAGGCCGCGTCCGACCGGTACGCCCAGGAGCGGGCGGCCGCCGGCCAGGCCTGACCCGGGCAGGGGTGCCGCCGGAGGCGCTCCGGCGGCGCCCCTCCCGAGCCACCGAGGAGGCACCCGTGGAGGCAGCCCCCTCCCACGCCCGGGAGGACGTCCGGATCGAGGACGTCGAGGAGCCCGCGCCCGGTCGCTCAGAGCAGCCGGACGTCGGCCTCCACGGCGTCGAACGCCTTGCGCGCGGCGATGAGCACCGGGTCCCACACCGGGGAGAACGGCGGGGCGTAGGACAGGTCGAGGGAGAGCACCTCGTCGACGCCCATCTCGTTCCAGATGCAGATGGCCAGGGCGTCGATGCGCTTGGCGGACTCCTCCCGGCCGACGATCTGCGCGCCCAGCAGCCGCCCGCTGCGCCGCTCGGCGATCATCTTGACCCGGATGGGCCGGGCACCCGGGAAGTAGCCGGCCTTCGTCGTGGAGTCGACGGACGCCGTGACGAAGGAGTACCCGGCCGCCTCCGCCTCGGCCTCCGACAGGCCGGTGCGCGCCGCCTCCACGTCGCAGATCTTGGTGATGGCGGTGCCGATGACGCCGGGGAAGGTGGCGTACCCGCCGGCGATGTTGATGCCGGCCACCCGGCCCTGCTTGTTGGCGTGGGTGCCCAGCGCCACCACGACGCGCTGGCCGGAGAGCCGGTGGCGGGACTCGACGCAGTCCCCCGCAGCCCACACCCCCTCGACGTCGGTGCGCATGCGCGCGTCGACGGCGACGCCGCCGGAGATGCCCAGCGGGATGCCGGCCTCCTGGGCCAGCCGCACCGCCGGCCGCACCCCGAGGCCCAGCACCACCAGGTCGGCCGGCAGCTCCCGGCCGCTCGCGGTGACCACGGCCCGCGCCCTGCCGTCGGCGCCGGTCTCGATGGCCGCGACCGGGTCGGAGAGCACGAGCTCGATCCCCTCCTTGCGCACTGCCTCGGCGATGAACTCCCCGACGTCGGGGTCGAAGGTGCCCACCGGCGTGGCCGACCGGTCGACGACGGTGACGTCGAGGCCGCGCACCCGGCAGGCCTCGGCGATCTCCAGCCCGATGTAGCCGCCGCCCACCACGACCACCCGGCGGACGCCGCCGCCGTCGAGCGCCGCGCGCAGGGCCACGCCGTCGTCGAGCACCTGGACGCCGTACACGCCGGGCGCGTCGATGCCGGGCACGGGCGGGCGCATCGGGACGCTGCCGGTCGCGTAGACCAGCTCGTCGAACGGCTCCACGCCCGAGCCGCCGCCGGCCAGGTCGCGCCAGTGGACGACCCGGCGGTCCAGGTCGATGCCGACCACCTCGGTGCGCATCCGGACGTCGATGCCGGCGGCCCGGTGCTGCTCCGGCGTCCGCGCGACCAGCGCGGCCTCGGACTCCACCGCGCCGCTGATCCAGTACGGGATGCCGCACGCCGAGTACGACGTCGCCCGGCCCCGCTCGAACACGACGACGTCGAGGTCCGGCCGCCGCTTGCGCGCCTGCGACGCCGCGCTGGCGCCGGCGGCGTCCCCACCCACCACGACCACCCGCTTGCCCACGAGCGCACGGTAGGGGCAGCCGGGCCACCGCGCCGGACGTGCGGACCGCGGCTGCCGGGGTAGGGCCCCCATGAGCGAGCGCCGGGGCGCACGCGCGGGCGTTGCTCGACACCTACGCCGACCAGGAACGGCGCCGGCTGACCTGAGCCTCCGGGCCCGGCGGGGAGATCGGCGCCGGGGCGGGGCAACCGCCCTCCGGGTGGGTAGGGCACCCTGGACGTGGGTGACGGGACCGACCCGTCGCGCCGGACGACGCAGGAGCAGGTACATGCCGCAGGGCACGGTGAAGTGGTTCAACGCCGACAAGGGCTTCGGGTTCATCGAGCCCGACGACGGCAGCCCGGACGTCTTCGTCCACTTCTCGGCGATCGCCGACACCGGTGGTTACCGCAGCCTGGACGAGGGCCAGCGGGTCGAGTTCGAGACCAGCCAGGGGCAGCGGGGCCCGCAGGCGGAAGGGGTCCGACCGGTCGGTGGGGCGCCGGGGGGGGGGGGGGGGGGGGGGGGGGGGGGGGGGGGGGGGGGGGGGGGGGGGGGGGGGGGGGGGGGGGGGGGGGGGGGGGGGGGGGGGGGGGGGGGGGCGGGGGGGGGGGGGG
>NZ_JBJGYW010000015.1:0-122923 GCF_054050215.1 Geodermatophilus sp. SYSU D01186
TCGATCCAGACATACAGTGCGGTCAGGAGGGTGTTTAGGTCGGTTCTCACACCCCGAGCCTGGGCACCCTCCGCCTGCGCCTACAGCGCCCTTCGGCCCTGCCCGCCGATAGGACTTACTCGTCTAGCCGCCCAGCCGCTCCTCCACCGCCCGCCGGAGGTCCTCGGTGCCCTCGCCGGTGAGGGCGGACACCGGGACGGCGTCCGGATGGGCCACCTGCAGCGCCGCCACCCACTCCGGCGGGGCGACGTCGACCTTGTTGAGGGCCAGCAGTTCGGGCTTGTCGCGGGCGCCGATCTCGTAGAGCACGCCACGGACCGTCGTCACCTGCGCCATGGCGTCGGGGGCGGAGGCGTCCACGACGTGCAGCACCAGGTCGGCGTCGGTCACCTCCTCCAGTGTGGAGCGGAAGGCGTCGACCAGCTGGTGCGGCAGGTGGCGGACGAAGCCGACGGTGTCGGTGAGGGTGTACTCGCGGCCGCCGGGGGTGCGGGTTCGGCGGACCGTGGGGTCCAGCGTGGCGAACAGCGCGTCCTGGACCAGGACGTCGGCTCCGGCCAGCCGGTTCATCAGCGCGGACTTCCCGGCGTTGGTGTAGCCGGTCAGCGCCACCGCGGGCACCCGGTTCCGGCGGCGCCGCAGCCGGGTGCGCTGGCGGCGCCGGGCGGTCTCCTGCACCTGCCGGCGCAGCAGTGTGATCCGGCGGCGCAGGTGGCGCCGTTGGCTCTCCAGCCGCATCTCGCCGGGTCCGCGGACGCCGGTGCCTGCGCCGCCCGCCGTGCGGCCGCCGCCGATCCGGGACAGCTCCGTGCCGTGCCCGGTGAGCCGGGGCAGCTGGTAGGCCAGCTGGGCCAGCTCGACCTGCGCCTTGCCCTCACTGCTGCGCGCGTGCTGGGCGAAGATGTCGAGGATCAGCGCCGTCCGGTCGACCACGCGCGCGTCCAGCCGTTCCTCGAGGTTGCGGACCTGTGCGGGGGACAGGTCGCCGTCGGCGATCACCAGCGCGGCCTGCTGCTCGCGCACGAGCTCGGCGAGCTCGCCCACTTTGCCGGCGCCCAGGTAGGTCGCCGGGTCGGGCCGGTCGCGGGCCTGGACCATCCGGCTGACGACGGCCACCCCGTCGGTCTCGGCCAGCCGCGCCAGCTCGTCGAGCGGGTCGCCCGAGCCGCCTGCGCCGTCACCGCCGGCCCGCAGGCCGAGGAGGACCGCACGGGGGCTGTCCGCATCACCGTCGGGGGGCGCCTGTGCGCCCAACAGCCACGTCCCTGGCACGTCCGCCTCCCGGGCCCGGGCCGCCGGCCCGGGGTCGGCGCCGGAAGAGGTGGGGCCGTCCTGGCCCGGTGCCCCGCGGGGCGCGCTCCGGCCCCTCCAGCGTCGCCGACGGAGCGCGCCCCTGCCACCCCGCGCTCAGGGCAGGAACAGCATCGTGTCGCCGTACTCGTGCCACAGGTAGCCGCCGTCGACCGCGTGGGCGTAGGCGCGGTCGACGAGGTCCCGCCCGGCCACCGCCTCGAGCAGCAGCAGGTGGCTGGCGTCGGGCGCGTGCAGGCCGGTCACCAGGCCGTCGACCACACGCGCCGGGCGGTCGGGGCCCAGGACGAGGTCGGTCCAGCCGGCGGCCGGGCGGGGAACGCCGTCCTCACCGGTCGCGGACTCCAGCGCGCGGGTGACCGTGGTGCCGACGGCGACCACCCGCTGCCCGGCCGCGCGGGTGCTCTCCACCAGTCGGGCCGTCGCCGGTGGCACCCGGAACCGCTCGGGCGCCGGCGGCTCGTGCAGCTCCGGGCTGGAGACGCCGGCGTGCAGGACCACCGGGGCGACGACGATCCCGCGCGCCATGAGCCGCACGAGCAGCCGCTCGGTGAACGGCCGGCCCGCGCTGGCGTTCTCCGCGCTGCCCGGCTCGGTGGCGTAGACGTTCTGCGTGTCGGACAGGGACGGCGCGGCGGTGAGGTACCCGTAGCGGATCGGCTGCCCGTGGCGGCGCAGGTGGTCGGCGACCGGGACCGGCGGGTCGGGGCGGGCCCGCCACAGCCGGGAGGCCCGGGCCGGGTCGGGGAAGCCCGCGAGCAGCCGAAGGCGGACGCCGCCGGGCAGGCCCAGCACGGTGCCGGGTTCCACGCCGCGGTCGGGGCCGTCGTTGCCGGGGCGGCGCACCTCGACCACCCAGTCGCCGTCGTCCAGCGTCGTCGAGACGTGCAGCGGGGTGCTGGTGCCGTCGGCCCGCCGGGCGTCCAGGCGGGCGGGCAACGTCGCGGAGGTGTTGACCACGAGCAGGTCGCCGGGCTCCAGGTGCTCGGGCAGGTCGCGGAAGGTGGCGTCGCGCAGCCCATCGGGTCGGACCACCATCAGCCGGACGCCGTCCCGGGCGAGCCCGCGGTGCTCGGGCGGGGCGGTCGCCTCCCGGCCCATCGCCACCGCGGTCACCGGGTCACCTCCAGCCGGACGGGGAGGTCGGCGGCGCGGTAGCGGCCGCTGGGGAGGTCGCCGTCGACCAGCGTCAGCAGCGCCGGGACGACGGACTCCGGGCCGGGCAGGCCCGTGGCGTCGGGGTCGGCCGCGTGGTGCATGTCGGTGGCCATGTCGCCGGGGTCGACGGCGTACAGGCGCAGGCCGGGGTGCTCGACGGCGAGGACGGCGGTCAGCTGGTCGAGCGCGGCCTTGCTGGCGCCGTACCCGCCCCAGCCCTCGTAGGCCTCGACGGCGGCGTCGCTGCTGATGTCGAGCACCCGCCCGCCGGCCCGCTCGAGCGCCGGCAGCACCGCCTGCAGCAGGGCCAGCGGGGCGACGGTGTTGACCGCCAGCACCCGCTCGAGGGCCGTGGCCGGCAGGTCGGCCAGACGGGGCAGCGGGGTGGGGCCGAGCTCGCTGGCGTTGTTGACCAGCAGGTCCAGGCGGCCGGGGACGGCGGCGGCGAGTGCGGCCCGGTGGCCGGGGTCGGCGACGTCGCCGGCGATCGCCGTGACGAGGTCGGGGCGGGGGAGCGCGGCGACGGTGGCGGCGAGGCGGTGGGGGTCCCGGGCATCGACGACCAGCCGCCACCCGCGCCGGTTCAGGGCCTCGGCGAGGGCGGCGCCGAGGCCGCGGGACGCTCCGGTGACGAGTGCGGTCGGTGTGCTCATGGAGCTACCGTCGGAGTTCAAGTGAACTTGAGGTCAAGGGGTTCGAGCCGGCTCGAGGGAGAGGAGCCCGCCGTGGCGGACGAGCTGACCATCGGCGAGGTCGCGCAGCGGTCGGGGGTGGCCGCGTCGGCGCTGCGCTACTACGAGGCGCAGGGCCTGGTCGCGGCGTCCCGGACCGCCGGGGGTGCCCGGCGCTTCCCGCGCAGCGTGCTCCGCCGGCTGGCGTTCATCCGGGCGGCGCAGAACGTCGGGCTGACGCTGCCGGAGATCCGGGCCGCGCTGGCCACCCTGCCCGAGGGGCGGACGCCGTCGGCGCGGGACTGGGCGCGGCTGTCGCAGGGTTGGCGGGACCGGCTGGACGAGCAGATCGCCGCGCTGGTCCAGCTGCGGGACGGGCTGGCGTCGTGCATCGGCTGCGGCTGCCTGTCGCTGACCCGGTGCGCGCTGTCCAACCCCGGCGACGTCGCGGGTGGGGAGGGCCCGGGGGCGCGGTGGCTGTCCCCGGCCCTGCGGCGGGTGCCGCCCACCTCCAACGCCGGGTGACCACGGGGACCGACGCGGGGTGACGGCCCGCACCACCTCGCCTCCGGCGCGGGGGCGGGAGATGATCAGCTGATCGCCGTCGACGAGGGGAGCGACCCCATGCCGGTCATGCCCGCCGCGTTCATCGGCCACGGCAACCCGATGAACGCCCTCGAGGAGAACCGCTACACCCAGGCGTGGCGGGCGTTCGGGCAGTCGGTGCCCCGGCCGCGGGCCATCCTGGTCGTCTCGGCCCACTGGTACGTGCACGCCACCGCCGTCACGGCGATGCCCCGGCCGCGCACGATCCACGACTTCTTCGGCTTCCCCCGCGAGCTGTTCGACGTCAGCTACGAGCCGCCGGGCCTGCCCGAACTGCACGAGGAGATCTCCGACGTCGTCCACCCGACGTGGATCGGCGCCGACCTCGACAGCTGGGGCATCGACCACGGCACCTGGTCGGTGCTGCGGCACGCCTTCCCCGACGCCGACATCCCGGTCGTGCAGCTGTCGATCAACGCGCTCAAGCCGTTCGACTACCACCTGCAGCTGGGCGCCTCCCTGGCTCCGCTGCGGGAGGACGGCGTGCTGGTGATCGGCAGCGGCAACGTCGTCCACAACCTCGGCGGGGTCAGCCGCGCGCTGCCCGACGCCGGGTTCGACTGGGCGCGCCGCTTCGACGAGCAGGCCCGCGAGCTCATGCAGCTCGAGCCCACGGAGGTGGCCAAGCTCGACGGGCACCGCGACTACGACCTCGCCGTCCCGACGCCGGACCACTTCCTGCCGCTGCTCTACGTCGCCGGCGTGGCCGGGGCGACCGGCACGACCGCCGACGTGCTGGTCGACGGCTACGCCTACGGGTCGCTGTCGATGACCGCCTACACCGTCGGCATGACCCCGCCCGTGGTCGACGGCGCCGGTTTCGCCGCGCCGCTGCCCGAGGAGCCACCCGCCGACGGCGCCAACATCTGAGTGGAGGCGACGGTGGGGCCCGACGACGCCAGCCACCACGTCCCCGTGACCTACGACCGCTGCGCACACGTCACCGGCCCCTTCTTCCACGGGACGAGGTCCGCGCTCCAGGTCGGCGACGAGCTGGTGCCCGGCCGCGGCTCCAACTTCCATGCGGGGCGGGTGTCGAACAACGTCTACTTCACCGCGCTCGTGGACACCGCCGTCTGGGGCGCGGAGCTCGCGACGGCGCTGGCCGGGAGCGGGGAGCGGGGACGCATCTACGTCGTGGAGCCACTGGGGCCCTTCGAGGACGACCCGAACGTGACGGACAAGCGGTTCCCGGGTAACCCGACGCAGTCCTACCGCACCCGCCACCCGCTGCGCGTCGTCGGCGAGGTGGAGAGGTGGCAGGGGCACGACCCCGACGTCCTGAAGAGGATGCTCGACCACCTCGCCCTGCTGCGCGAGCAGGGGCTGGACGTCATCGAGGACTGACCCCCGGCCGTCAGCGCCGCGGGCTGAGCTCCGCGGCCAGCGTCACGACCTCCCCGACCACCCAGACCGCGGGCGGGCGGATGCCCTCGTCGGCCAGCGTGCGGGCCAGCCCGGCCAGTGTGGTGCGCACCGTCCGCTGCGTGGGGGTCGACCCGTCGGCGACGACGGCCACCGGGGTGTCCGGGGCGCGGCCGTGCTCGACCAGGGCCGCGGCGATGGCCGGGGCGGTGTCGACGCCCATGAGCACGACCAGGGTGCCCTGCAGCCGGGCCAGCGCCGTCCAGTCGGTCAGCGACGACGGGTGCCCCGGGGGCACGTGCCCGGAGACGACGACAAACTCGTGGGTGAGCCCGCGGTGGGTCACCGGGATGCCGGCCAGCGCCGGGACCCCGATCGCCGAGGTCACCCCGGGCACCACCTCGACCGGCACGCCCGCGGCCGCGCACGCCGCCAGCTCCTCCATCCCGCGGCCGAAGACGAACGGGTCCCCGCCCTTGAGCCGCACCACCCGCTTCCCGGCCCGCGCGTGCTCCACCAGCAGCGCGTTGATCTGCTCCTGCGCCATGTACCGGCCGCGGGGCAGCTTGGAGGCGTCGATGACCTCGACGTCCGGCGGCAGCGAGGCCAGCAGCGACTGCGGCGCCAGGTGGTCGGCCACCACGACGTCGGCCTGCGAGACCGCCTGCTGGCCGCGGACGGTGATCAGCCCCGGGTCGCCGGGCCCGCCGCCGACGAGGACGACGGTGCCGGGGCGCCCCTCCGGGGTGGCGCGGGCGGCGCGGTCGCGGATGCTGCCGTCGGTGAGCCCGGCGACCACCGCGTCGCGGACGCCGACCGCCCGCTGCGGGTCACCACCGCCGTGGACGCCGACGACGAGGTCGCCCTGCCGGCCGACGGCGGGGGTCCAGACGCTGGACGCGGCGCGGTCGTCGGCGCGCGCGCAGAACAGCCGGGCCCGCTCGGCCTCCTCGGCGACGGCGGCGTTGACCGCGGGGTCGTCGGTGGCGGCGACCGCGTACCAGGCGCCGTCGAGGTCGCCGTGCTGGTAGCCGCGGCGCACCCAGGTCACCGCCCCGGGGCCGACCAGGGCCTCCAGGGCCGGGGTGACCTCCGGGCTGACGACGGTGACCAGCGCGCGGGCCTCCAGCAGCCCGGCCACGCGGCGGTGGGCGACCTGGCCCCCGCCGACGACGACCACCCGCCGGTCCAGCAGCCGCAGCCCGACCGGGTAGACGACCCCGCTGGCGGGGTCGACCGGTGTGGCGTTCATGCGTCCTTCCCGGTGACGCCGGCGGAGTCGAACGTTGCGACGTCGCGCAGCGCCCGGGCCGCGCTCGCGACCAGCGGCAGCGCCAGCAGCGCGCCGGTGCCCTCGCCGAGGCGCAGGTCCAGGCCCAGCAGCGGGCGCAGGCCCAGGGCGCGCAGCGCGAGGCCGTGCCCCGGCTCGGCGGAGGTGTGCCCCGCCAGCGCGTGCTCCAGGGCGGTCGGGCACAGCGCCGCGGCGACGAGCGCGGCGGACCCCGCGATGACCCCGTCGAGCAGCACGGGCACGCGGGCCGCCGCGGCGCCCAGGACGAAGCCGGCCAGCGCGGCGTGTTCCAGACCGCCCACCTCGGCCAGGGCGGCCAGCGCCGCCTCGGGCGTGGTGGGCCGCTCGGGGACGCGGGCCACCGCACGGGTGACCACCTCGACCTTGCGGGCCAGGGTGCGGTCGTCGACGCCGGTGCCGCGGCCGGTGGCCTCGGCGGGGCTCGCGCCGGTGAAGGCGCAGACCAGCGCCGCGGACGCGGTGGTGTTGGTGATCCCCATGTCGCCGGTGACGAGGCTGGCGTGGTCGGCGGCGAGCGCGGTCGCCACCTCGATGCCGGCCTCGACCGCGCGGCGCGCCTCGTCGACGGTCATCGCCGGGCCGGTGGCGAGGTCGGCGGTGCCGGGGCGCACCGTGCGCGCGAGCAGCGCGGGGCCGGGCTCGACCGCGTACGAGGTGGCCACCCCGACGTCCACCACGACGACGTCGGCGCCGAGCTGCGCGGCGAACGCGTTGACCACCGCGCCGCCGCGGGCGAGGTTGGCCACCATCTGCGCGGTGACCTCCTGCGGCCACGGCGTGACCCCCTGGGCGTGCACCCCGTGGTCCGCGGCGAACACCGCGACCGCGGCGGGCACCGGCAGCGGCGGGGGGCAGGCGCCCGCGGTGCCCGACAGCTGCGCGGCGACGTCCTCCAGGACGCCCAGCGAGCCCGGCGGCTTGGTCATCCGGTCCAGCCGGTCCCGGGCGGCGCGCTCGGCCTCGGCGTCGCGGGGGGCGACCGCGGCGATCGTGTCCCCCAGCAGGGTGCCGGCGAACGGGGTCGGGTCGGTGCTCAGCGGATCTCCTCGGGCTGGCGGGGCTGGCCCCGCGGCGTCGGTGGCGCGGGAGGGATCCCCTCCAGGATCGCAGCGAGGTCCGCGGTGAACGCACGCGAGGTCGCCGGGTCGCGGACGGCGACCCGCAGGTGGTCGGCGGACAGGCCCGGGAAGGTGTCCCCGCGGCGCACCGCCCAGCCCCGTTGCCGCAGCTCCGACCGCACCTGCTCCCCGCCGGGCACCCGCAGCAGCACGAACGACGACCGCGGCGTGCCGAGCACCTCCACCCCGGGCGGCAGGGCCTGCAGCAGCACCTCCCGGTGGTCGATGAGGTGGTGCGCCGCGGCGGTCGCCTCCGCCCGGGCCGTGGACGTGGTGCAGGCGGTGAGCGCGGCCAGCGCGGGGGAGGAGACCGGCCAGTGCGGCTGGTGCGCGGCGAGCGCGGCCACCAGGTCCGGCGACCCCAGCGCGTAGCCGACCCGCAGCCCGGCCAGCCCCCACGTCTTGGTCAGGCTGCGCACCACGAGCAGCCCCGGCAGGTCGCGGCGGCCGGCCAGCGAGGCGGGCTCCCCGGGCACGGTGTCGGCGAACGCCTCGTCGACCAGCAGCACACGCCCGGGCCGCGCCAGCGCGGCGACGTCGTCCCGCGGGTGCAGCACCGAGGTGGGGTTGGTCGGGTTGCCGAGGACGACCAGGTCGGCGTCCTCCGGCACGGCGGCCGGGTCGAGCCGGTACCGCGGAGCCGCCAGGAGCAGCCGCTGGACCGGGTGGCCGGCGGCCCGCAGCGCCGCCTCCGGCTCGGTGAACGACGGGTGGACGACGACCGCGCGCCGCGGTCGCAGGGCCCGCGCCACCAGCGTGAACACCTCGGCGGCGCCCGCGGCGAGCAGCACCTCCGCGGAGGGGCGGCCGTGCGCGGCGGCGACCGCGGCACGGGCCGGGCCGGCGTCCGGGTAGGCGGCGGCGTCCTCCAGCGCGGCCTGCAGGACGGCGCGCAGCCACGGCGGCGGGGTGCCCGCACGGACGTTGACGGCGAGGTCGGTCAGGCCGGGCGCGAGCTCGGCGTCCCCGTGGTGCTGCAGGTCGGTCATGCGGCCACCGCCACGGTCACCCTCCCGACCACCGTCCGGCCCACCAGCAGGGTGCCGCCGCCGAGCAGCGCCGCGGCCTCCGCGACCGACGCCGTCCCCACCGCGGCCGCCACCCGCGGGGACGGGGCGGGGACGGGGACGGCGGCCAGCGCGGCCGCCGGGTGCCCGGTCAGCGGCCAGCCGCGGGCGGCCGCGGCGGCCCGCATCCCCGGCTCCGCGGCGCGCGCGTCGAGCGTGGCCAGCCGGACGCCGTCGGCCCCGGCCGGCAGGACGGCGTCCACCGCGGCCAGCACCTCCGCCGCGCTCACCCCCGGCCGCGCCCCCACCCCGACGATCACGGGGCCACCCCCTCGGGGAGTGCGGCGAGCAGCTCGTCGGCGTCCCGCGGCAGGGCGCCGTCGGGCAGCAGGCCCAGCGTCCGCAGGCGGGCGCCGACGGCCAGCGCCCACGGGCGGTCCAGGCGGGCCCGGGCGAGCAGCGCGTCGTCGGCGAGCAGCTCCGTGGGCGCGCCCTGCACCACGGTGCGGTCGACGACGACGGCCACGTCGTCGGCCCAGCGCAGCGCGAGGTCCACGTCGTGGGTGCTCATGACGACGGTGGAGCCGGCGGCGCCCAGCCGCTCCAGCGCCCGCAGCGCCTCGGTGACCGCCGAGGGGTCCAGCCCCGCGGTCGGCTCGTCGAGCAGCAGCACGCAGGGCCGCATCGCCACCGCGCCGGCGATGGCCACCCGCTTGCGCTCGCCGTAGGAGAGCTGGTGGGTCGGGCGCCCGGCCAGGCCGGTCACGCCCAGCAGGTCGAGGGCCTCGGCGACACGGGCCCGGACGGCGTCCTCCGGCAGGCCCAGGTTGAGCGGGCCGAAGGAGACGTCCTGGGCGACCGAGGCGCTGAACAGCTGGTCGTCGGGGTCCTGCAGGACCAGCTGCACCTCCTGCCGGTGCGCCCGCAGCCCGCGGCGGGTGTACCGCAGCCGCTCCCCGTCGAGCGCGACCGTGCCGGCGGTGGGCTCGAGGGCGCCGGACAGGCAGCGCAGCAGCGTGGTCTTGCCGGACCCGTTGGCGCCCAGCAGCGCCAGGCGCCGTCCGGCGGGGACGGTGAGGGCGGCGCCGTCGAGCACCCGCCGGCCCCGCTCGTAGCCGGCGACCAGGCCCTGGGCGGTCAGCGTGCGGTGGCTCACGCGAGCAGCCCCACGGCCACCAGCGCCGCCAGCCCGGCGGCGGTCGCGGCGAGGAACGGCCGGGACGACGGCAGCGCCTCGGGCAGCACCCGCAGCCCGGTCTCCATCCCGCGACCGGCCAGGCCCTCCTGCAGCCGGCGGGCGCGGTCCCAGGAGCGGGTGAGGACGGCGGCCGCGAGCACCGCCGAGGAGCGGTAGGAGCGGCGCACCGACGAGTGACCCATGCGGGCGGTCTGCGCCTCGCGGACGGCGGTCAGGCTGGTCAGCAGCACGAACAGCAGCCGGTAGGTGACCGCGGCGACCTCCACGACCGCGGCCGGCACCCGCAGGCGGCGCAGCGCCGGCAGCAGGTCCGACACCGGCGTGGTGGTGGCCAGCAGGAGCACCGCGGCGCTGCCGGCCAGCGCGTGCCCGGCCAGCGCGCCGGCCCGCGCCACGGCGTCGGGCGCCCAGCCCAGCCCACCGTCGCCGACGGAGACCACCGAGGTCAGGGCGCCGACGGCGACGAAGCCCAGCGGCCAGCGCACCACGCGGCCGAACGTGCGGGCGGGGACCCGGGCGGGGCCGAGGGCGAGGACGACGGCGGTGAGGCCGACCAGGAGGCTGCCCGGCCACGCCGGCAGGACCAGCGCGCAGACCACCAGCCCGAGCGACAGCAGCAGCTTGTCGCCGGGGGCCCGGCGGCGCCAGGCGCTGGCCCAGGCGGCGTCGTCGATCGCCAGGGAGCTCACGGGCGCGGTGCCTCCGGCGCGTCGGCCCGGGCGGCCTCGACCGCGGGGGTGCTCGTCGCCGCCCCGGCCGCGGGGCTGCTCGTCGCCGCCCCGGCCGCCGCGAGGGCCTCCCGCAGGGCCCGCCGGTTGCGCAGCCGGCCCAGCACGTAGCCGAGCACCCCGGCGCCCGCGGCGGCCTGCAGGGCGAACAGCCCGGACTCGACCTCCGCGGAGCCGGCGGAGAACACCGAGTCGAACCACGGCGTGTAGCCGGACTCCTCGATCAGCTCGGTGGCCTGCCCGTCCGTGCCGCCGAACTCGGCGCTGCCCGCGTGCAGCAGCAGCGGGACGGCGACGAGCACGACGACGCCCAGGACGAGCAGGGCGGTGACCAGGTGGCGGCGGTTCATCGCGCGCCCTCCTCGTCGACCGCGGCCGCCGGGCGGGGGAGGACCCCCAGCCGTTGCAGCTCCGGGCGGGCGTTGACCGTGAGCACCCGGAACAGCAGCACCCCGACCAGGCCCTCGGCCAGCGCCAGCGGCACCTGGGTGACGGCGAAGACGCCGAGGAACTTCGCGACGGCGCCGGCGAAGCCGCTCTGCGCGTCGGGGAAGGCCAGCGCCAGCTGCAGCGACGTCGTCACGTAGGTGGCGAGGTCGGCCACCGCCATGCCGGCGAAGACCCCCGGCAGCAGCCCACCGCCCAGCCGGCGGGTCAGCCGGTAGGCGCCGTAACCGGCCCACGGGCCGACCACCGCCATCGAGAAGGCGTTGGCGCCCAGCGTCGTGAGCCCGCCGTGGGCCAGCAGCAGGGCCTGGAACAGCAGGACGACGGTGCCCAGCAGGGCCATGACGGGTGGTCGGAACAGGATCGCGCCCAGCCCCGTGCCGGTCGGGTGGCTCGAGCTCCCGGTGACCGACGGCAGCTTGATCGCGCTGAGCACGAAGGTGAACGCCCCCGCGGCGCCGAGCAGCAGGGTCGACTCCGGGTTCTCGCGCACCTCCTTGACCACCGCCCGCGCGCCGTGGACGACGAAGGGGGCGGCGGCCACCGTCCAGCCGATCGCGTGCGCCGGTGGCAGGAAACCCTCAGCGATGTGCACGTCGCGCCCCCTCTGAGACGGTCGCCGCGCAGGCGGCCACGAAACGCCCGGCCACGGCCGGGGACCCGGCCCAGTTCAGGTGCAGGTAGCTGGCGTGCACGCCGCCGGAGACGAAGCCCTCCGGAGCGGCGCCCGCCCACCGCCACGCCGGCGCCGCGCCCGCGGCCGGGGTCGCGACGGTGCGGTGGAACTCGTGCCCGCGCACCCGGGTGCCCGCCGGGGCCAGCACGGAGTCGGTGAGCGCCACCGCGGCGCGGTAGCCGAGGGTCAGCCCCGGGGTCATCGCCGCGTCGGTGTCCAGGACGCCGCACATCGGCAGCCCGTCGAGGCTGCGGGCCAGGTACAGCAGCCCGGCGCACTCGGCGGCGACCGGCCCTCCGCGGGCGGCGAGCGCGGCGACGTCGTCCCGCAGCGCGGTGTTGGCCGACAGGTCCGCGGCGTGCACCTCGGGGAAGCCGCCCCCGACCACCAGCCCCGCGGTGCCCGCCGGCAGCCGCTCGTCGCGCAGCGGGTCGACGGTCACCACCTCGGCGCCGGCGGCGGCGAGGAGCTCGGCGTTCTCCGCGTACCCGAAGGTGAAGGCCGCGCCACCGGCGACGGCGATCCGCGGCCGGCCAGGCACCGGGGCGACCTCCGCGGCGGGGTCCCACGGGTCGGCGTCCAGCGGCGGGGCCGACCGCGCCAGGCGCAGCACGGCGTCCAGGTCGACGGCCGCGGCGACCGCCTCGCCCAGCGCGCCGACCGTGGCCAGGGCCTCCGCCGAGCGCTCGGCCGCCGGAACCAGGCCGAGGTGCCGGGACGGCGTGGCCAGCGCGTCCAGCCGGCGGATCGCCCCGAGCACCGGTACCCCGGAGGCGCCGAGTGCGTCGCGCAGGATCTGCTCGTGCCGGTCGCTGCCGACCCGGTTGAGCACCACGCCGCCCAGGCGCACCGTCGGGTCGAACGTGGCGAACCCGTGCACCAGCGCGGCGACGGACTGCGCCTGCGCCGAGGCGTCGACGACGAGCACGACCGGTGCCCGCAGCAGCCGGGCGACGTGCGCGGTGGAGGCGAACCCCGGCTCGACCGAGGGGTGGGTGGCGCCGTCGAACAGGCCCATGACCCCCTCGACCACGGCCACGTCGGCTCCGCGCGCCCCGTGCAGGAACAGCGGCACCACCCGTTCCTCGCCGACCAGCACCGGGTCGAGGTTGCGGCCGGGGCGGCCGGCGGCGAGGGCGTGGTAGCCGGGGTCGATGTAGTCGGGGCCGACCTTGTGCGGCGAGACCGACAGGCCGCGGGCGGTGAGGGCGGCGGCGAGGCCCGTGGCGACCGACGTCTTGCCGGAGTTGCTGGCCGGCGCGGCGACGACGACGCGAGCGAGGCTCACCACTCGATCCCCCGCTGGCCCTTCTGGCCGGCGTCCATCGGGTGCTTGACCTTGGTCATCTCCACGACCAGGTCGGCGGCCTCGACCAGCGCCGCCGGGGCGTTCCGCCCGGTCACCACCACGTGCTGGGTGCCGGGGCGCTCGCGCAGCGTCCGCACCACGTCGTCGACGTCCACCCAGCCCCACGCCAGCGGGTAGGTGAACTCGTCGAGCACGTAGAACCGGTGCGCCTCGGCGGCGAGGTCGCGCTTGATCTGCGCCCAGCCCTCGGCGGCGTCGGCGGCGTGGTCGACCTCGGTGCCCTGCCGGCGCGACCAGCTCCAGCCCGAGCCCATCTTGTGCCAGACCACCGGGCCGCCCTCGCCGGTCTGCTCGTGCAGCCGGCCCAGCGCGGTGAGCGCGTTCTCCTCGCCCACCTTCCACTTGGCGCTCTTGACGAACTGGTAGACCGCGATCGGCCAGCCCTGGTTCCACGCCCGCATCGCCATGCCGAACGCGGCGGTGGACTTGCCCTTCATCTCCCCGGTGTGGACGACGAGCAGCGGCCGGTTGCGCCGCTGGCGGGTGGTCAGCCCGTCGTCCGGGGTGACTGCGACCTGCCCCTGCGGCATCAGGCGGCCCTCGCCGTCCGGACCGTGGCCGCCAGCGAGTCGGCGGCCAGCTCCTCCAGCCGCAGCGTCGTCGCGCCCAGGTGGGCCCCCAGCTCCGCGGCCAGGCCCAGCCGCACCGGGCCGGACTCGCAGTCGACGACGACCGCCGCCGTCCCGGTCGCCGCCAGCAGGCCGGCGGCGGCGTGCGCGTCGGCGACGTGCGCGCCGCCCCGCGCACCGGTGGCCCGGCCGTCGGTGACGACGACGAGCAGCGGCCGGCGCTGCGGATCGCGCACCCGCTCCACCCGCAGCGTCTCGGAGGCCCGCAGCAGACCCGCCGCCAGCGGGGTCCGCCCGCCGGTGGGCAGCTCCCGCAGCCGCGCGGCCGCGGCCTCCACCGACCAGGTGGGCGGCAGCGCCAGCTCGGCGCCGGAGCCGCGGAAGGTGACCAGACCGACCTTGTCCCGCCGCTGGTAGGCGTCCAGCAGCAGCGACAGGACGGCGCCCTTGACCGCGGCCATCCGCGAGCGCGAGCCCATCGAGCCGCTGGCGTCGACGCAGAAGAGGACCAGGTTGCCCTCGCGGCCCTCGAGGGTGGCCTGGCGGAGATCGCCGCGCCGGACCCGCAGCCCGGGCCCGGTGCGGCCGCGGGCGGCCTGGTGCGGTGCGGCGGCGAGGACGGTGGCGGGCAGGTGCAGCCGCGTGACGGTGCCGGGCGGGTGGGTCGAGCCGACCACCCGGCCGCGCTCGGCGCGGGCCCTGGACCGCCGGCCGGCCGCGCCCGCGCCGATGCCGGGCACCTCCAGCCGGCGGGTGCGGAACGGGTCGCCCGGCGCGACGGCGGCCCGCTCGGGCGCCGGCCCGCCGCCCGTCTGCCCGCCGTCCGTCTGCCCGCCCTCCGTCTGCCCGCCCTCCGTCTGTCCGCCGTCCGTGCGCTCGCGGGCATCCGGCGCGGGCGGGGGCGCGGGGCCGTCACCGGGCGGGCCGCCGTCGTCGTCGGGGCCGTCGTCCTCGGGCTCCTCGGGGCGGGCGTCCTCGAGCGCCTGGTCCAGCGTCGACTCGTCCAGCCCCGGGGCGTCGAACGGGTTGCGCCGCCGGCGGTGGGGGAGGGCCAGCCGGGCGGCGACCCGGACGTCGTCCTCGGTGACCTCGTCGCGGCCGCACCAGGCGGCGTGGGCGATGGCGGCGCGTGCGGTGACGAGGTCCGCGCGCAGGCCGTCGACGTCGAACGCCGCGCACACGGCGGTCACCTGACGCAGCGCGTCGTCGGAGAGGACGACGTGCGGCAGGCGGGCGCGGGCGTCGGCGATGCGGGCCGCCAGCGCGGACTCCTCGGCGGCCCACTGCGCGGTGAACCCGGCGGGATCGGCGTCGAACGCGAACCGGCGGCGCACCACCTCGGCCCGCTCGTCGGGGTCACGGGGGGCGGCGACCTCCACGGTGAGGCCGAACCGGTCGAGCAGCTGCGGGCGCAGCTCGCCCTCCTCGGGGTTCATCGTGCCGACCAGCAGGAACCGCGAGGCGTGCCGCACCGAGACGCCCTCGCGCTCGACGTAGGCGGTGCCCATCGCCGCGGCGTCCAGGAGCAGGTCGACCAGGTGGTCGTGCAGCAGGTTGACCTCGTCCACGTACAGCACGCCGCGGTGCGCCGCGGCGAGCAGCCCGGGCTCGAAGGCCTTCACGCCCTCGGTCAGCGCCCGCTCCAGGTCCAGGGAGCCGACGACGCGGTCCTCCGACGCCCCGACCGGCAGCTCGACCAGCCGGGCCGGGCGGGTCTGCGCCGGGGCGGCGGTGTCGTGCGGCCCGTCGGGGCACGCCGGGTCCGGCGCGGCGGGGTCGCAGGCGAACCGGCAGCCGGCGACGACGTCCACAGGCGGGAGGACGGCGGCCAGCGCGCGCACCGCCGTCGACTTCGCCGTGCCCTTCTCACCCCGGACCAGCACACCGCCGACGGCCGGGGAGACGGCGTTGAGCAGGAGGGCCAGCCGCATGTCGGCCATGCCGACGACAGCGCCGAAGGGATAGGTCATGCGGGTCGACCGCGCATGGCACGCGTCCTCTCCCCGGGTGTCCACGCCCGGAGGTGGCAGGGACGACGGCGGGAGTCTCCTGGCTGCCGGATCGTCGTCCGCCCCCGACCTTCCCGTCCCCGGGGGGACAGTGGCCGAGCGTGGGGACGGACTCCCCGGTCACAGTGGCGGGACCGCGCCGGAATCTCACCGGGCTTCCTCCACTGCCGTCGCGTGTGGCCGCGTCATCAGACCACGACGCCCGGGCGCGCCGACACCCCCGGGTGTCGTGACGGATCGGGAACCGACGGTCCGCGCTCTCCGGCGTGGAGGCACCGAGGTCGACGGCCGCCGCCTTCGGCGCGCACGTCGCCCCGCTGCGCCGCATCGCCGGCGTCTGGGAGGACCCCGTCCTCCCCGCCCTTCGCAGGCTCAGGGCGGGCCCCGGGACGGGGCCGCGGCGGCCAGGAGGCAGAGTGACCCACGTGGGGGGCTCGGGGCGGATCGCGTGGCTGGTGGACGCGGCCCTCGTCGTGGCCGGTGCGCTCGCGGCCACCGTCGTCCTCGACGCGCTCGACCTGCCCTCGCCGTCCCTGTTCGGCGGACTGCTCGCCGGCCTGGTCCGCGGCCTGACCGTCAGCCGGCGGCTCACCGTCCCGCGCCCGGGCGTGACCGCCGCGCAGGCGCTGATCGGCGTCTCCGTCGGCGCGCTGGTCGACCTGGACACCCTGGCCGCGATCGGGCGGGACTGGCTGCCGGTCCTGCTGGTCACCGTCGCCACGCTGGCGCTGACCGTGGTCGCCGGCCTGCTCATGCGCCTGCAGCCGGGGATCAGCCCGGTGACCGGCGCCTTCGCGATGATCGCCGGCGGTGCGTCGGGCATCACCGCGATGTCCCGGGAGCTGGGCGCCGACGACCGGATGGTCGCGGTCCTGCAGTACCTGCGGGTGCTGATCATCGTCGTCCTCATGCCGGTGGCGGCCACGGCGGTGTTCGGCGCCGAGCCCGGGTCCGGCGGGACGCTCGCCGGGGAGGGCGGCCCGGGCTGGCCCGCCGGGCTGCTGTTCTCGGTGGTCTGCGTGGCCGTGGGCCTGCCGCTGGCCCGGCTGCTGCGGATCCCGGTGCCCGCCCTGCTCGGCCCGATGCTCGTCGCGGCCGCCCTCGACCTCAGCGGCCTGGCCAGGGGCGCGCAGGTGCCCGCCGCGCTGGAGCTGGCGGCGTTCCTGGTCATCGGCCTGATGGTGGGCCTGAACTTCACCCGCGCGAGCCTGCGCACCATCGGGCGGGCGCTGCCGCTGGCGCTGGTGATCATCCTGGGCCTCATCGCCGCCTGCGCGGGCCTGGGCGCGGTGCTCACCGTCACCACGGGCGCCAGCGCGCTGGACGCCTACCTGGCCACGACTCCCGGCGGGCTCTACGCGGTGCTGGCCACCGCCCGGGACGGCGGCGCGGATGCCACCTTCGTGCTCGCCGTCCAGGTGTTGCGGCTGTTCGTGATGTTGCTGTCGGCGCCGTTGCTGGCCCGGTGGCTGCGCCGCACGGGGAATCCCGGTGACGCGAACGGTGGTTGACCGTTCAACGGACGACGGCAGGGAGTGGCAGTGGAGCTCGGGGTCTACACGTTCGGCGACGTCCTCCGGGACCCGCACACCGGGACGACGATCAGTCCCGAGCAGCGGGTGGCGAACCTGCTGGAGGAGATCGAGCTCGCCGACCAGGTGGGGCTCGACGTCTTCGGCGTCGGTGAGCACCACCGGCCCGACTACGCGGTCAGCTCCCCGGCGACGGTGCTGGCCGCGGCGGCCGTCCGGACGTCGCGCATCAGCCTGACCAGCGCGGTCACGGTGCTCTCCTCGGAGGACCCGGTCCGGGTGTTCCAGCAGTTCGCCACCGTCGACCTGCTCTCGCACGGGCGTGCGGAGGTCATGGCCGGGCGCGGGTCGTTCATCGAGTCCTTCCCGCTGTTCGGGTACGACCTCGACGACTACGACGAGCTGTTCGCCGAGAAGCTGGACCTGCTGCTCGCGCTGCGCGACGCGCCGCGGGTGACCTGGTCCGGGCGGCACCGGGCGGCGCTGGCCGACCAGCCGGTCTTCCCACGGCCGGTGCAGGACCCCCTGCCGGTGTGGGTGGCCGTGGGCGGCAACCCGCAGTCCGTCGTCCGGGCCGGGGCGCTGGGCCTGCCGCTGGCGCTGGCGATCATCGGCGGCGAGCCGGCCCGGTTCGCGCCGCTGGCCCAGCTGCACCGGCGGGCGGCCGCGCAGTACGGGCACGGGCCGCTGCCGGTCTCGATCAACTCCCACGGCTTCGTCGCTGACACCTCGCAGGTCGCGGCCGACAGCTTCTACGACACCTACGCCGAGGTCATGACCCAGCTGGGGCGCGAGCGCGGCTGGGGGCCCATGACCCGGCCGGACTTCGACGCGCTCGCCGGCCTGCACGGCGCGGTCGTCGTCGGCAGCCCGCAGCAGGTGGCGGAGAAGATCCTGTTCCAGCACGAGTTGTTCGGTCACGACCGCTTCCTCATGCAGTCCTCGCTGGGGGCCGCGCCGCACCGCGAGGTGCTGCGGTCGATCGAGCTGCTCGGCACCGAGGTGGCCCCGATCGTGCGTGCGGAGCTGGCCTCCCGCGCGAAGGCGTCGGCCTGATCACCCGTCCAGGGGCCCCCTTCCCCGCCCGGACGCGCCTACCCTCGACCGGGGCGTCAGGGAGGTGAGGGAGCTGTCCGAGGAGACGACGGGCACGGAGGACGCCGTGCTGCTGTTCGTGGGTGGCCCGCTGGACGGGCGGGTCGAGGTCCGTGAGGCGCGGCACGGTGAGCCGCTGCCGACCATCACCCACGTGCACCTCCACGGCGGCCCCAAGGTGGTGCACCGCTACGATCTGACGACGCTGCAGGGCTCGGCCGGCGTCTACACCGTGCGGCCCCGGCAGTCGGTCCGCGACGAGTCCGTCGCCGACTGACCTCCCATCCGTCACGTCTCGACGCTGACGGGCGGGACTGCCGCCGGCGACGCGCGGGTGCCACGGTCGCCGGGTGACGATCCCGCTGCTCACCCTGCACGTCGCCGCCGGGACGGCCGGTCTGGTGCTGGGACCTCTCTGGCTCGGCGCCCGGATGCGGGGTGCCCGAGCCGCGTTCTCTGCCTGGGGCTACCAGCTCGCCGTCGCGGGGGTCGCGCTCACCGGCGCCGTCCTCGCGCTCGCCGCACCCGGGCTCGCGTGGCTGCTGCCGGTCGCGGTGGGGACCGAGTTGCTGGCGGTGACCGGTGCGCTGGCCCGTCGGCGGGGCTGGCGATCGTGGCGGACGCTCCAGCCGCATCTGCTCGGTGGGTCCTACATCGCGATGGTGACCGGGCTGCTGATCGGGTCGACCGGCAACCCGGTGTGGTGGGCGCTGCCCGCGCTGGTCGGGCAGGTGCCCATCGCGATGGCCAAGCGTCGGCTGCACGCCGCAGGTCACGTGGTGGCCGCCTGACCCGTCACGGGCGCCGCAGCACGAAGCCGGCGTAGCCGAACTCGGTGGCGTGCCTGCGCCGCACGTCGATCTCGACCCGGGCTGCCGCCAGGACCGCGGCCGTCCGCTCGTCCGGCCGGGGCCAGGCGTCGATCGCCGCCTCGAGCGGATCGTGGTACTCCTCAGCCCAGTCGGAGTCGGGCAGCAGGTGTGTGGCGAGGACGTCGTAGCCGGCGGCCCCTGCCGCGGCGACGGTGGCCGCGACGTCCCGCATCGCCGGGTACGCGGCCCAGAACGCGGCGGCCTCCGGGGACGGGGTGTCCGTCGTCCAGACCGCGTCGGTGAGCACGAGGACACCGCCGGGGGAGAGCAGCCGCCGCCACGTGGACATCGCCGCGTCGACGCCCATGAGGTAGGCCGCTCCCTCGCACCACAGCAGGTCGAAGGCGCCGTCGGGGTGGGGGAGCGCACCCATCGAGGCCCGCTCGACCGCGATCCGGCTCGTCAGGCCGGCGTCGGCGGCCGCCTGCCGGGCCCGCCGCAGGAAGGGTTCGTGCAGGTCGACGGCGGTGACCCGGACACCGGCCGCGGCCAGCACGAGCGACGCCCGCCCCGGGCCGCAGCCGATGTCGAGCGCCCTCGGCTCCGCCGGCAGGGCCCCGGCGAGGCCGAGCAGGTGCCGGGTGGTCGCGTCGGATCCCACGCCCTCGCGCGGGAGGTCGCTGTGCAGCGCCCAGAAGACCTCCACGTCGTCCATCCCGGGCAGCGTGCCGCGGCCACCGCAGTGCGGTCGAGCGGATTCCGGGCGTGTGCTCATGCGGCGGTGAGCAGGGGTGGGCCGATGTGGATCTCGGTGCCGTCGGGTGCTTGCGGGGTGCCGCCCACTCACGACTCGCGTCCGGCGCCGGAGCGACGTCAGCTGCGGTGCAGCGTGCGGACCGCGGCGACCGTCTCGTCGAACTGACGCCGGCCGAGCGCGGCGCCGATCCGGCGCGCGGCATCCGGCGGCACGAGCAGGAGCCGGTCCAGCCGCGCCTCGCTGGGGCGGCGCTGGGGGTCCCAGGCCCCGGAGCCGACGTCGATCCACCGCCGGCCGAAACGCGCCTCGTCCGCGGCGTCGCGGTCGTGGTCCTGGCTGGAGAGCATCAGGCCGACGAGGTCCGAGCCCCGCCGGCCGATGACCAGCACGGGCCGGTCCTTGCCGCGGCCGTCGCCCTCGTCGAACGGCACCCACGCCCACACGACCTCCCCGGGGTCGGGCAGGGCGTCGTCGTGCGGGGAGTAGCCGAGGTCGACGCCGGCGAGCGTCCCGGGGAGGTCGCGCACCCCGTCGGACGCCTCGGACGCCGGGGCGGGAGCCGGCGTCCGGCGGGCACGGCGGACCCCCGGCCGGGCCGCTTGCGGAGCCGGCCGGAGCGCCGCCCGGACGGCCGGCCGCAGCGCGGCCCGGAGGCCGTCGGCGAGGCGTCGGCCGAACCCGGATCCGGTCATGAACGGCACCGTACGGAATCGCGGACGGGCGCCGGCACGCGGCCGTCAGCGCGACGTTCGTGGACCTCATGTGTCACGTGTGACACATCGGCACCAATCGGTCACCGGAAGGATTCGACCTGCCGATGGAGGGGCACCATGGCCTCACGGGGCGGGTCAGGGGGCTCCTCCGAGGAGAGGGGGCCGCGATGACCTCGGCCGAACCGGTGCCACCTGCCGCGCCACGGGTGCGGGAGGTGAAGGCCAGCGTACTGGCCGCCTTCCAGCTCGTTGAGGACGCCCGCTACCTGGGGGGCGACCAGCGGTCGCGGCGAGGTCGCAGGCGCAGCATCGTCGAGCGCACCGTGGCCTACCGCAAGCTGGCCCGGGACCTACGCGCCAGCTGAGCCCGACGCCGCGGGCCCGGCTCGCCACGGGCCCCGAGGGGCCAGCGGGTTCAGGCCACGCAGAACTCGTTCCCCTCCGGGTCGGTCAGCGTCGCCCACGTGAACGGGCCCTGGGACTGCCGGTGGAGCTCCGTGGCGCCCATCTCCACCAGCCGCGCCACCTCGGCGTCCCGCTGCTCGGGTCCGACGTGCAGGTCGAGGTGCACGCGGTTCTTGACCGTCTTGGCCTCGGGCACGAGCTGGAACAGCACCCGCGGTCGGCCGGGGTCCGGGGAGTTCACCGCGGCGCCGACCCGCCAGACGAGCGCGCCCCGGTGGGTCGTCGTGTCGGCCTCGCTCGCCGCGCCCGACTCGACCATGCGGCGGATGAACGCCGGGTCCTGCGCCTCCACCTGCCAGCCGAGGGCCTCGGCCCACCAGTCGGCCAACCCGTGCGGGTCGGAGCTGTCCACCACCACCTGGACGTCGGTCGCCATGCCCGCACCGTAGGGCCCGGTACCGACGGCTCAGAGCTCCTGGGCCAGCCCCTCCCGCATCACCGCGTCGTCGGGCAGCGGTGTGGTGAGCCGGCAGTGGTCGCCGAACACCTCGCGCATGGGGGCGAAGGCCGTGCGCTCCACCTGGCGCGACGGGTCCCACAGGCCCGAGCGCATGATCGACTTGGCGCACTGGAAGTAGGCGCGGGTCACCGTCACCACGAGCACCGACCGGGGCGCGCGGCCGAACTCGGTGAGGTCGACGTCCAGGTCCTCCGGCGCGGCCAGCTCGGCGGTGCCGAAGACCCGCAGGGTCTCCTCGATGCCCGGCACCAAGAACAGCAGCGCCGCTCGGGGGTTGCCCGCCACGTTGTGCAGGCTGTCCACCCGGTTGTTGCCCGGCCGGTCGGGGAGCGCGAGCCGGTGCTCGTCGAGCACCTTGACGAAGCCCGGGTCCCCGCCGCGCGGCGACACGTCGGGCCACCCGTCGGCCGAGGCGGTGGACAGCGTCGCGAACGGCGACAGCTCGACGAAGGCCCGGCAGTGGCGGTCGAGGTGGTCGATCACCTTGTCCTGCACCAACTGGGAGGGGTCGCGATAGCGGTCCAGCACGCCGTCCATGCCGAGGACCGTAACCGGACTACGGTCCGTCCCCGTGACGGCACGGTGGAGCGCCCCGGTCCGGTACGTCGAGTGCGACCAGCAGGGCGTCGTCTTCAACGCCCACTACCTGACGTGGGCCGACGAGGCCTCCAACGCCTGGTGGGCCGCGGCCGGGCTGTCGTGGGCCGAGCTCACCGAGCGCTCCATCGACCCGCTGGTCAAGGCCAGCACGCTCGAGTGGTCCTCGGCCGCGCGCTGGGGGGACACGGTCACCGTGGACGCCGAGACCGAGAAGGTGGGCCGCACGAGCGCGACCGCCCGGTTCACCGTGCGCGTCGGGGAGCGGGTCTGCTGCGTCGTCCGCACCACGTACGTCTGCGTGGCCGACGGCGCGGCCGCACCGTGGCCGGACGACGTGCGGGAGCGGCTGGCCGCGGGTTGAGGGCGGGTCAGTCCGGCCGGACCACCTGCAGGACCTCGCCCACCTCCGGCTGCCCCTCGAGCGTCATGCCGAACTCCTCGAGGATCGGGCCGAGCGTGACCATCCACTCCGAGAACGCCTCGGGGGAGTCCCAGACGTCCACGACGTGCAGCACGTCCCCGGCCATCCAGGCGGTGTGGCTCTGCCGGCCGGCCGGGTGCCGCAGCCCCCGCTCGTCGATGCGCCGCCAGGCTCCCTCGTAGGCCGCCCGCGCGTCGCTGTTCGGGGTGTTCACCACGTGCACCGCGATCGCCATGGCCGCCTCCCGCTGCTGGGGTCCGTCGGCGGATGGTCCCGCAGGGGGGCCACCGGCGACACCGCCCGCGGGCGGGGCGTCCGCGCGTCGTGTCCCACGGCACACCCCGTGCGCGCGGCGGGTGCCGGTCAGCGAGACCCGGCGCCGGGCGGCAGCAGCGGCAGGCCGGCCGGGACGCCGTCCTCGACCAGCCGCCACAGCGCATCGGTGTCGGCGTGCTCGGCGACCAGGTCGCCCAGGGCGTCCAGGCGCCGCTCGCGGACGGCGGCGAAGTCGGTGTCCGGGGCCGGGACGAACCGGCGGCCGGCCACCCGCGCCACCTCCGTCAGGAAGGCCCGGCGGAACCCGTCGTTCTCCAGCGCCCCGTGCCAGGTCGTGCCCCAGACCGAGCCACGCCGGGCGCCGTCGAGGAACGGCTCGGCGTCGTCGTCGACGGTGACCACGCCGTGGTGGATCTCGTAGGCGCGCACCGGCTGCCCGAACGCGGTCCCGGTGGGGCGGGCCAGGGTCTTCTCCCGCGCGAACCGGACGTCGGCCGGCAGCAGGGCCAGCCCCGGCACGGTGCCGGCCCGCGACTCGACGTCGTCGGTGATCGTGCGGGCCAGCATCTGGTGCCCGCCGCAGATGCCCAGCACGGGGCGGCCCTCCGCCGCCCGCCGCGCCACGGCGTCGGCCAGCCCCGTCTCCCGCAACCACCGCAGGTCGGCGACGGTGGACCGGGTGCCGGGCAGCACGACCAGGTCGGCGTCGGCCAGCTCGGCCGGGGTGGTGGCGTGGCGGACGAGGACGCCGGGCTCGGCGGCCAGCGCGTCGAGATCGGTGGAGTTGGACAGCCGGGGCAGCCGGACGGCGGCGACGCGCAGCACGTCCTCCCCGTGCGGTGGGCCGGCGGACGGGCGCGCCGTCCCCAGGCCCAGGGAGTCCTCCACGTCGAGGTCCAGCCCCGGAAGCCACGGCAGCACCCCGAGGGTCGGCCGCCCGGTGAGCCCGGTCAGCGACTCCAGCCCCGGGCGCAGCAGCCGGACGTCGCCCCGGAACTTGTTGACCAGGAACCCGGCGACCAGTCGCTGGTCGGCCGGCGGCATGAGAGCCACCGTGCCGTAGAGGGCGGGGAAGACGCCGCCGCGGTCGATGTCGCCGACGACGACCACCGGTAGCTGCGCAGCGGTGGCCAGGCCCATGTTGGCGATGTCGTCGGCGCGCAGGTTGATCTCGGTGGGCGAGCCGGCGCCCTCGCACACGACGACGTCGAAGCGGGAGCGCAGGTCGGCCAGGCAGGCGAGCACCTGCTCCAGCAGCGCGGCCTTCATCGGCCGGTAGGACAGCGCGCTGACCTCGGCCACCGGCCGGCCGAGGACGACGACCTGGCTGGAGTCCTCCCCGCCCGGCTTGAGCAGCACCGGGTTCATCGCGGCCTCGGGGGTCACGCGGGCGGCGGCGGCCTGCACCACCTGGGCCCGACCGATCTCGGCGCCGTCGGGCGTGACCATGGAGTTGTTGCTCATGTTCTGCGCCTTGAACGGCGCCACCGAGACCCCCTGGCGCACCAGCCAGCGGCAGATGCCGGCGGTGACGACCGACTTGCCGGCGTCCGACGTCGTCCCGGCGACGAGCAGCGCCCCTGTCACACGGTCTCGCGCGGGGCGCCCCAGCCGGCCTTCTCCTGCCCCGACAGCTCGGCGATCGCCTCCATGATCTGGTCGGTGACGGCGCGGCGGGCCCGGCCGTTGCCGGCCATCCCGCGGTACTCGGGGAAGGTGAGCGGCGCGCCGAAGGTGACCGACACCTTGTGCGGGCGGGGCCAGCGGGAGCCCACCGGCTGCACCTCGTCGGTGCCGGCCACCGCGACGGGGACGACGGGGCAGTCGGCGGTCAGCGCCAGCCAGGCCACCCCGGTCTTGCCGCGGGCCAGCCGGCCGTCCCGGGAGCGGGTGCCCTCCGGGTAGATGCCGAAGCCGCCGCCCTGGCGCAGCACCCCCAGGGCGGTGTCGAGGGCCTCCTGCGCGGCCCGGTGGGTCTGCCGCTGCACCGGCAGCGCCCCGAGCGCGGTGAACAGCGTCTTCGACAGCCAGCCGGAGACGCCGGACCCGGTGAAGTACTCCGCCTTGGCGAGGTAGCCCACGCGGCGCGGCGCCGAGAGGGGGATGACCATGCTGTCGATGAACGACAGGTGGTTGCTGGCGAGGATGAACGCGCCGGTGGCCGGGACGTTCTCCCGCCCGGTGACGTGGGTGCGCAGCGCGATCCGGAACAGCGGGCGCAGCAGGAACCGGACGACGAGGTAGAGCACGCCGCGCTTCCCCTCTCGGCTCGGGGGGACCACCGGCGGTCGCCGGTGGCAGCGGCATTCTCCCGCGCGCCCCGGAGCGGGCTCCCCCAGGGCCTGTGGCTCAGTGCATGCGCGGGCTCGGCGGGCACACGTCGCGGATGAGTCCGCGGATGTCGTCGGGCAGGGACGCGTGCCCGGCGGCCGACTCCGTGATGGCCACGGCCACGTCGCGCACCTTGCGGTGGGAGTTGCTCGAGATGTGCGCCAGCACGTCGAAGGCCACCTGGTCACCGCATCCGGTGAGCAGCATGACGATGCCCTTGGCCTGCTCGATCGCCGCCCGGCTGCCCATCGCCGTGCGCAGCTGGGCCACCTCGGTCTCCAGCGCGCGCACGCGGTCGCCGTCGGCGCCGCCGTCCACGTGCGGGGCGTGGGCGGGCTCGGCCGGCACCTCCACGAGCAGCCCGTCCAGGGCCTCCACCACCCCGTTGGGGTCGAGCACCGGCTCACCGATGAGGACGCCGGGCCGCTCGGTGCCGCCGCGGCCGCGCAGCCGCACCCGCATCGAGAACGGCAGGCCGTCGGTGCAGGCCGAGGCGATCGCCGCGAGCGCGTGCGGGCGGTCGCCGGAGTGCATCGAGCGCACCAGCAGCTCGGTGCACGGGTGGGCGCCGCCGTGGCCGCAGTCGAGCAGCGTGGTCATCTCCGGGGACCACGTCCAGGTGCCGGTGCGCCGCTCGTATCGGAACCGGCCGGCGAGCCTGCGGGCGTTGCGGACCGGCCGGGACGCCGAGGGCCCGGGGTGCGGCCCCGCAGAGGCGGGCGGGCCGGACACGGGACGGACCGAGGACAGGATGGGTGACGGCGTCACTGTCATGTCGACTCCACGGGGGGGTCGCCGGACGGGTGTCCGGCTGTGCGCCGACGGCCGTGGCTTCGACCACCGCGGTGGGCCGGTGACGCACGGTCACCGAACTCCCGTTGGGTGACACGGTACGACTCTGTAGCGCGGCTTGCACCCCGGGCGACGGGGCCCCCACGCCGTGCAGCGCGTCGCCACGGGCTGTCGGTGCTCGACGGCCTCCCGCAGCGGTTCAGACGACGGTGAGCGGGCGGGTCGGGGCCCATCCCCGGGCGGGTGCGGCGGGCAGGCCGGCGCTCACCGAGGCGAGCAGCTCCACCGCCGTCCGCAGCCGGTCCGGGGGGAGGGTGAACGGCAGCCGGAGGTGGTCGTCGAACGCGTGCCCCGTGCCGAAGGCGCGGCCCTCCGCGAGCACCAGCCCGAGCGGGGCCGCGGCCGCGGTCAGGGCCGCGGAGCTGAGGCCGGGTGGCAGCCGGCACCACACCGACAGCCCGCCGGAGGGCCGGGGCGCCGTCCACCCGGGCAGCGTCCGGGCCAGCTCGGTCAGCAGCACCTCGCGCCGCTCGCGCAGGGCCTCCCGGCGTTGCTCGAGGACGTCGTCCAGCTGCCGCACCAGGACGGCGGCGGCGAGCTGGTCGACCACCCCGACGGAGAGCTGCCGGCGGCCCAGCGCCTCGCCGAGCTGGGCGGCCAGTGCCGGGTCGGTGCGGACCCAGCCGATCCGCAGACCACCCCAGACGGCCTTCGACAGCCCGCCGACGGTGACCGTGGCGGCGTCCGGCAGCGCGGCGGCGAACGGCGGCAGGGAGCCGTCGTCCAGGTGCAGCTCGGCGGTCACCTCGTCGACGACGCTCAGGACGCCGTGCTGCCACAGGGTCGCGGCCAGCCGGCGCCGCCCCGCGGCCGACAACCGCGCACCGGAGGGGTTGGAGAAGTCGGGCATGACGAACGCCATCCGGGGGCTGCTCTGCCGGGCGACCAGTGCCGCCGCGGCGACCAGGCCGTCGGGGTCGGCGGCGTCGACCGGGGCGGGGACGCACCGGCCGCCGGCAGCGGCCACCATCCCGAGCGCGCCGGGGTAGGTCGGGTGCTCCACGAGCACGCGGTCGCCGGGCTGGAGCAGCGTCTCGAACACGATCGCGGTGGCGTCGCCGGTGCCGGCGGTCACCACGACCTGGTCGGGCCCGGTGGGCAGGCCGCGGGCGGTGAAGCGGTCGGCGATGGCCTCCCGGAGCTCGGGCAGGCCGCTGGGCGCGTACCCGTGCCCGGCCGCGTACGCCGGGAGTGCGGCCAGCGCCTGCTGGTAGGCCGCCTGCAGCTGGGGCACCGCCTCGGGTGCCGCGTGCGCGAGGTCGAGCAGCTCCGGGTCGGTGCTCGGGGCCCGCCACACGCTGCTCGCGGCCGGCAGCTCGGCCACCGTGCCCGAGCCGTGCCGGGTGACCGCGAACCCGTCGGCGCGCAGCTGCCGGTAGGCCGAGGCGACGGTGACCCGGCTGGCGCCCAGCTCGGCGGCCAGCTCCCGCTCCGCGGGCAGCCGGCTGCCACTGGGCAGCGCCCCGGTCGTGACCAGCTCGCGGATGCGGCGAGCCAGGGCGGCGTAGCGCGGGCCGGGCGCCACCTCCACCGGCCCGACCAGGGTGGCCAGCTCATGCGCCGAAGTGGACTGGGCCGAGCGGGGTGGCATGCGGGCCACCATGCCGTAGTGGACCGCATTGCACCAGCCGGATCGGTGCCACTCTCTCGGCATGACCTCAGGTGGTGTCGTCGTCCTGTTCGTCCTGCTGGGGATCACCGCGCTGTCGGTGACCACCCTCGTCGTCGCCGTCCGGGGTGGCCGCGGTCCGGCCGACCCGCCGGCCAGCCACGCCCGCGTCGACCCGGGCGGCTTCCCCGTCCTGTCCGAGCCGCGGGGCCTGCTGCCGCGGCACCCGCCTCAGCCGCGCCGGTCGCGCGGCCCGCGGCGCAGCCGGCCGCTCGCCGCGAGGGCCGCGGCGGCGATCCAGACCGCGCGGGAGAGGCGCACCGCGCGGCCGATGTCGCCCGCGGCCGGCGCCCGGCCGCTGCCGAGCACCGGCCGCTCCTCGACCCGGCTGCCGTAGACGTTCCGGCCGCCCAGCCGCAGCCCCAGCGCCCCGGCCAGTGCCGCCTCGCACCGGCCGGCGTTGGGGCTCGGGTGGGCGGCGCCGTAGCGGCGCCACGTGGTCCAGGCGCCGGGGGCCGTGCCTCCGGCCAGCGGGGCGGTCACGACGGTGAGCGCGGCGGTCACCCGGGCGGGCAGCCAGTTGGCGACGTCGTCGGCGCGGGCGGCGGCCCAGCCGAACCGCAGGTACCGCGGCGAGCGGTGGCCGACCATCGCATCGAGGGTGTTGACCGCGCGGTAGGCCAGCAGCCCCGGAAGGCCGGCGACCGCGCCCCACACCAGGGGGGCGACGGCGGCGTCGGAGGTGTTCTCCGCGACCGACTCCACCGTGGCCCGGGCCAGCTCGCCGCCGTCCAGCCCGGCCGGGTCGCGTCCGGCCAGCGTGGGCAGCAGCCGGCGGGCGGCGGGGAGGTCCCCGGCGTCCAGGGTCGTGGCCATGGCGGTCGCGGCCCGGCCGAGTGAGGTGCCGCCCAGCACGCTCCAGGTCACGACGGCGGTGACGAGCCCGCGGGCTCCGGGACGGGTGCGGGTGACCCGGTCCAGGACGAGCCCCAGGACGGTCGCCCCGCCGGTCAGCGCGGCGGCGTACCCGGCACCGGCCGGCCGCGAGTCCCGCCACGCGCGGCGCTCCAGCGCACCGGCGATCCGGCCGAAGCCGGCGACGGGGTGCCACCGGCGCGGATCGGCCAGCAGCAGGTCCGCCGCGGCGCCCAGCGCGAGCCCCGCGGCGGTGGGCAGGTCGCGGGGCGGCAGCACCGGCACATCGTGCCAACCGGGCGGGCCGGCGCCGTCCCTAGGATGGGCGTCCATGCGCCTGCCCGGCCGTTACGACGGCACCGCCCGGCCGATCGTCACCTACGGCACCGACCCGGTGCTGCACCGCCGGTGCGCGCCGGTGACCGAGTTCGGCAAGGGGCTGCGCCACCTGGTCCTCGACATGTTCGCCTCGATGGAGGCCGCCGACGGCGTGGGCCTGGCCGCCAACCAGATCGGCGTCGACGCGCGGGTCTTCGTCATCGACTGCCCCGATGCCGACGGGGAGGACGTCGTCGGCTACGTGGTGAACCCGGAGCTCACGGTCCTCGCGCCGCGGGAGGGCGAGCCGGCCGAGGAGGTCACCGAGGAGGGGTGCCTGTCGGTGCCCGGCCCCTACGCCGAGCTGCCGCGCGCCTTCCGCGCCCGGGTGGACGGCGTGGACGCGGCGGGCCGGCCGGTGTCGATCGAGGCCACGGGCATGGCCGCCCGCTGCCTCCAGCACGAGGTGGACCACCTGCACGGGACGGTCTACGTCGATCTGCTCCCCGAGGAGGAGCGGGAGCGGCTGCTGGCGGAGGCGGCGGGCCCCGGCGGTGAGCTGCCGGCGTGACGACGCCCGAGGGAGCATCGCAGCGAGCGCCGGCGAGCGAGGAGCGGATCGGGGTCGGAGTCGCGCCCATGGACACCGCGTGAACGAGGGGTGGCGCGTCACCGTCGTCGGCGTCGGCGCCGACGGGTGGGACGGGCTGCCGCCCCGCTCGCGGCGGGCGGTCGAGGACGCCGACGTGCTGCGGGGCAGCGCCCGGCAGTTGGCGCTGGTGCCTGACGGCGTGGCGGCCGAGCGGGTCCCGTGGCCCTCGCCGATGGCGCCGGCCCTCGCGGCGCTGCCGGAGGCCCACCCCGGACGCCGGGTGGTCGTGCTGGCCAGCGGCGATCCCATGCTCTCCGGCGTCGGCACCTCGCTGGTCCGCCTGCACGGGGCGGGCGCGGTGACGGTGCTGCCGGCCCCGTCGTCGGTGACGCTGGCCTGCGCCCGGCTGGGCTGGGCGGGAGAGGAGACGCAGGTCGTCCCGCTCGTGGGCCGCCCGGTGGACCTGCTGGTCCCGCACGTCACCCCGGGACGCCGGCTGCTGGTGCTCGGCTCCGACACCCGGACGCCGGCCGGGGTGGCCGCCCTGCTCGCGGACCTCGGCTACGGCGGCAGCCGGGTGATCGCCCTGGCGCGGCTGGGCGGGCCGGACGAGCGCCGGTTCGAGGGCCTCGCCGCGGAGTGGGCGCACCCCGAGACCGACCCCCTCGTGCTCACCGCCGTCGAGGTCGTCGCCGACCCGGGCACCGTCCCCCTGCCGACCGTGCCGGGGCTGCCCGACGACGCCTACGCGCACGACGGGCAGCTGACCAAGCGCGACGTCCGCGCGGTGACGCTGGCGCGGCTGGCGCCGCTGCCCGGTCAGCTGCTGTGGGACGTCGGTGCGGGGGCCGGGTCGATCGGCGTCGAGTGGATGCGGGTGCACCCGTCCTGCCGCGCCGTCGCGGTCGAGTCGCACGCCGGACGCGCGGAGCGGATCGCGCACAACGCCGCCCGGCTCGGCGTCCCGGGCCTGGAGGTCGTGCGGGGGCGGGCGCCCGGGGCGCTGGCCGGCCTGCCGCGGCCGGACGCCGTCTTCGTCGGCGGCGGGGCGACCGCGCCGGGCGTGCTCGACGCCTGCTGGGACGCCCTCGGCCCCGGCGGCCGCCTGGTCGTCAACGCGGTCACGGTGGAGAGCGAGGCGCTGCTGGCGCAGTGGCGGGCCCGGGTGGGCGGGTCGCTGACCCGGCTGTCGGTGGCCTCCGCCGAGCCGGTCGGGACCTTCACCGGCTGGCGGCCGGCGATGCCGGTGACGATCTGGAGCACGACGCGGTGACGGTGTACTTCATCGGGGCGGGTCCGGGCGCGGCGGACCTGGTGACCCTGCGGGCCGCGCGGCTCATCGCCGCGGCCCCGGTCTGCCTCTACGCCGGCGCCCTGGTGCCGCGCGAGCTGCTCGACACCGCCCCGCCGGGTGCGCGGCTGGTCGACACCGCCGAGCTCGACCTGGACCGGATCACCGCCGAGCTGGTCGGCGCGCACGAGGCCGGCCTCGACGTCGCCCGCCTGCACTCCGGGGACCCGTCGGTCTACAGCGCCATGGCCGAGCAGATGCGCCGGCTCGACGCCGCCGGCGTGCCGTACGAGGTGGTGCCGGGGGTGCCGGCGTTCGCGGCGGCCGCCGCGGCGCTCAAGCGGGAGCTCACCGTGCCCGGGGTCGGGCAGACCGTGGTGCTCACCCGCACCTCGGCCCGCTCGACCCCGATGCCGCCGGGGGAGGAGCTCGCGGCGTACGCGGCCACCGGCGCGACCCTGGTCCTGCACCTCGCCGTCCAGCGGATCGCCGAGCTCGCCCCGCAGCTCGCCGGGCACTACGGGGACGACGGCCCGGTCGCCGTCGTCGCCCGCGCCAGCCGGGACGACGAGCTGGTGCTGCGCGGCACGCTCGCCGACATCGCCGCCCAGGTCGAGGCGGCCGGGGTGCGGCGGACGGCGATCGTGGTCGTCGGGCCGGTGCTGAGCGCCGAGCAGTTCCCCGACAGCCACCTCTACTCGACGACCCGGCCCCGCTGATGCGGAGGCTCTCGGCGCAGGTTTCCTGCACCCTCAGCCTCCGCTCAGGCGCGGCCGACGATCGTGCCGGCCCGGTCGATCACCACGACGTCCACCTCGACCGGCGCCCCGCGGAGCACGCCGAGCGCGGTCTCCCGGGCGCCGGCGGCCACCAGGTCGCCCAGGGGCAGCCCGGCGGCCTGGCACTGCTGCAGCGCGTCGAGGGCGGTGTTCGCCGTCCGCACGCCCTCGACGAGCTCCGCGGGACCGCCGGCGTCGCGCACGCGGGCGGCCAGCGCCTCGGTCGAGACCTGGGAGCGGCCCGAGTGCAGGTCGAGGTGGCCGTCGGCGAGCTTGGCCAGCTTGCCGATGCCGCCGGCGACGGTCAGCCGCGGCACCGGGTGGCGTCGCAGGTACTTGAGGACGGCGCCGGCGAAGTCGCCCATGTCGAGCAGCGCGTCCTCGGGCAGGCCGTACAGCTCGGTGACCACCCGCTCGCTGGTGGAGCCGGTGCACCCGGCGACGTGGGTGTGCCCGGCCGCCCGGGCGACGTCGATGCCGCGGCGGATCGAGTCGATCCACGACGAGCACGAGTACGGGACGACGACGCCGGTGGTGCCGAGGATGGACAGCCCGCCGAGGATGCCCAGCCGCGGGTTCCACGTCCGCCGGGCCAGCTCCTCGCCGTGCTCGACGGCCACCTCCACGACGACGTCCCCGGTGCCGCCGTGCCGTGCGGCCACCGCCGCGACGTGCTCGCGCATGAACCGCCGCGGCATCGGGTTGATCGCCGGTTCCCCCACCGGCAACGGCAGCCCGGGCTTGGTCACCGTGCCGACGCCGGGGCCGGCCCGGAACACCACCCCGCTGCCCGGCTCGCCGTGCGTGACCCGCGCCGACACGAGGGCGCCGTGGGTGACGTCGGGGTCGTCGCCGGCGTCCTTGACGATGCCGACGGTCGCGGCGCCGTCCGCCAGGTGCTCGCGGGCCAGGGCGAAGGAGGGGTGCCGGTCGTTGGGCAGGTCGATCGAGACCGGGTCGGGGAACTCGCCGGTGAGCAGCGCGGTGTAGGCGGCGGTGGTCGCGGCGGTCGCACACGCTCCGGTCGTCCAGCCGAAGCGCAGGCCCGTGCCGCGCTCGCGCCCCGCCTCCGTCACCCGGTCAGCATGCACGGGGCGACGACGTGACCGGCCGGGTGCTGGTGCTCGGCGGGACCGGGGAGGCCCGCCGGCTGGCCGGGCACCTCGTCGCCGAGGGGGTCGACGTGGTCAGCTCGCTGGCCGGCCGGGTCGCCGAGCCGCGGCTGCCGCCGGGTGCGGTGCGCATCGGCGGCTTCGGCGGCGTGGACGGGCTGGTGGCGGCCCTGGACGGCGTCGCCGCACTCGTCGACGCCACGCACCCCTTCGCCGCGACGATGACGGCGCACGCCGCCGCGGCCGCCGCCGCCACGGGCACCCCGCTGCTGCGCCTGCAGCGCCCCGGCTGGACGCCGCAGCCCGGCGACGACTGGCGCTGGGTGGACTCGCTCGACCAGGCCGCGGCGGCGGTGGCCGGCTCCGCGTCGGTCTTCCTCACCACCGGCCGTCAGGGGCTGGCGGCCTTCGCGGGACTGACCGGCCGCTGCCTCGTGCGCGCGGTCGAGCGGCCGGCACCGCCCCTGCCGGAGAGGGTCACCGTGGTGCTGGCCCGCGGCCCGTTCACGGTCGAGGAGGAGCTCGCGCTCCTGCGGGAGCACGACGTCGACGTGGTGGTGACCAAGGACAGCGGCGGGGGGATGACCGCGGCCAAGCTCACCGCGGCGCGTCAGCTGGGGCTGCCCGTGGTCGTCGTCCGCCGGCCGCCGGTGCCGCGGGGAGTGCCCGTCGCGGCGACGGTCGAGGAGGCGCTCGCCTGGCTGGGGCTCCGGTGACTCAGATGTTCGCGGGCCAGAACGACCAGGACGTCACCCACACGATGCCGATGGCCACGACCAGGGCGACCGGGACGTGCAGCGCGATCTGGCCGTGGCTGCCGAGCCAGGCCTGCAGGAACGTCAGCAGGAAGGTGACCCCGGTGAGCGCCGCCGGCCACCACTGGGTGGTCCGCCGCCCGTGCAGCGCGGTGGCCACCAGCAGCAGCCCGGTGCTGACGTGCAGGGCGATCGCACCGGTCCCGTGTCCGGAGAGTGCGTCGGTGCCCGAGATCATCCGGCCGGCGGTGAAGAACTGCCAGAGCAGCACGAGCACCGAGAGGACGGCCGCGGCCTGCACGAGCCGGATGGTCGAGCTCTGGCGCGCCACGGCGTTGTCGCGGGTCCGGGTCATCGGAGGCCTCCGGGATCGGGCAGGGGCAGGGGGCGGTGGTGCTTGAAGATTGCAACACCGGGGGGCGGTGTCCACCAGAGGGGCGGACCCGATCGGCTGATCCCCGAAGCAGGGGGTCCGGGGCCGGGCCGCCTCGTCCTGTTCGGCCTCGACGGCACGCTGGTCGACTCCTCGCCGGGCATCCATGCCTCCGTGCGGGTCGCCGCCGCCGCGCTCGGCCGGCCGGAGCCGACGCCGGCCCAGCTGCGGGCGATGGTGGGCCCGCCGCTGCAGGACGGGCTTCCCGCTGGTCCTCGGCGTCCCGCCGGTCGACGTCCCGCGGGCGGTGGCGGCCGACCGGGCGCACCACGCAGCCGGAGCACTGCTCGACGTCGCCGTGCGACCGGGAGTACGACGTGCGGGGCGCCGGGGCGCACGGGCTGCCGTGCATCGGCGCCGGCTTGGGGCCCGGCCGAGGACGGCGAGCCGGCGGACGCCGGCGCGGCGGTCGTGGTGGCCACCCCGGCGGAGGTGCCGGCCGCGCTGGACCGGAAAATCGGCTGACCGGGCGGCGGTCGTCCCGCAGGATGTCCGCCGGCAGTCCGACGAGGTGGGGAGCAGGAACGGTGCAGGCGCTGACCGAACGACAGGTGCGGCGCTCGTTCGCCAACTGCTCCCGCGGGGAGGCCGACGGCCTGACCCTGCCGCCGGGCTTCGCGGACCTCGACTGGGCGCAGCTGGAGGTGCTGGGCTGGCGCGACCCCAAGGCGCCGCTGCGCGGGTACCTCGTGCTGGAGGTCGACGAGCGGCCGCTGGGCATCGCCGTCCGTGCCGCCGACACTCGCATGTCCAGCCGGACGGCGGCCATGTGCCTGCTGTGCCAGACGGCGCAGCCGGGGGACGCGGTCTCGCTGTTCACCGCCAGGCGGGTGGGTGAGGCCGGGCGCAACGGCAACACCGTCGGCACCTACATCTGCGCCGACCTCGCCTGCTCGCACCGGGTCCGGACCGAGATCCCGCCGTGGCTGCAGGACCGCGACCCGGCCGAGGTGGTCGCCGAGCGGGCGGCGGAGCTGCGTGAGCGGGTGGTGGGCTTCGTCGCCGCCGTCCGCCGCTGACCTCCTAGGCGGCGACCGGCTCGCACTGCTCCACGGAGGAGAGCCGGCGCTGGGCGCGGCGCCGGCGCAGCAGGCCGGCCACCGCGGTGAGGGCCAGGACGACGAGCACCGCGCCGTAGACCTCGGCGGTCGGCCGCAGCCCCACCTCGCCGGCGGCCAGCCCCGCGACGATCGCCGGCACGCTGAACGCGAGGTAGCCGACGACGTAGACGCTGGAGAGCAGCCCCGCGCGGTCGCCGGGTGCGACGCCGGCGGTGATGGTGCCCATCGCGCCGAGGAACGCCGAGCCGAAGCCGAAGCCGGAGATCACCGAGGCGACGAAGAACAGCAGCAGCGAGCCGGTGCCCAGCGCGGTGATGGTCGTGCAAACGCCGAGCACGAACAGCAGGGCGCCGGTCAGCATCGACCGGTGCGGGCGGACCCGCCACATCGTGATCGAGCCGATCGCGCCGGTGCCCTGCATGGCGAGGATGAGCAGGCTGCCGACCAGGTGGTCGTCGACGCCGAAGACGCCGACCGCCAGCGAGGGGCCGAGGGAGAGGTACAGCCCGCCGAGCGCCCACATCGCCACCAGGCAGGGCAGGGCCACGAGGAAGGGCGGCCGGTGCGCGCGGGGCACCCGCACCTGCGGGCGCAGCGAGGCCAGCGCCCCCGGCGTCCGCGGCGAGGTCTCCGGCAGCAGGGCGACGACCGCGGTGGCGACGAGGAAGGCGACCGCGAGCGCGGCGAAGACCCACCGGGTCGGGTGCGGGGCGTACTCGACCAGCACCCCGGCGCCGACCGCGCCGAGGGACAGGCCGACGGTCGGCGACGCGGCGTTGAGCATCGCGGCCAGCGGCCGGTCACGGCGCTGCAGGTCCAGCAGCATCGCGCCGAGGGTGCCGGTCAGCGCGCCGACCGACAGCCCCTGGACCACCCGGGCGGCCAGCAGCCAGCCCACGCCGTCCGCCGCGAGGAACAGCACGCTGGCCAGCACCTGGAGGAGCAACCCGACGACGATGACCGGACGCCGGCCGACGTGGTCCGACAGCCGGCCCACCACCAGCAGGGCGCCGAGCAGGGCGATCGCGTAGATGCCGAAGACCGTCGTCAGGACGCCGGCGGAGAACCCGAAGCGCTCCTGGTAGACGCGGTACAGCGGCGAGGGCACCCCCGAGGCCGCGAGGACCAGGACCAGCAGCGTCGCGGCGGTCCAGAAGGCGGCGGGCCTGGGCAGTCGACGGGAGGGCACGCAACGTGGCAAGCCCTCCCGCCGGACCCGCATTCCCGGTACCCGGTGGGTCGCGCGTCTCAGCTGCGGGTGAAGCCCGGCGGCAGGACGACGTCGTCGCGGGTGAGGTCGTGCACCGACGTCTTGCCCAGGCCGAGCAGCGCCTCGTCGATGCCCTGCCGGATGATCGACAGCACGTTCTGCACGCCGCGCTCGCCGTTGGCGGCCATGCCCCACAGGTAGGCGCGCCCGATCATCACGGCCTTGGCGCCCAGCGCCATCGCGCGGACGACGTCGCCGCCGCGGCGCACGCCGCCGTCCATCACGACCTCGACCTGGTCGCCGACCGCGTCGGCGATGGCCGGCAGCGACCGGATGGCGCCGGGGGTGCCGTCGAGGTTGTTGCCGCCGTGGGTGGACACCGAGATGGCGCTGACGCCGGCGTCGACCGCGCGGCGGGCGTCGTCGACCCGGGTGATGCCCTTGAGCATGAACGGCCCGCCCCACTGCTCCCGCAGCCAGGTGACGTCCTCCCAGGTGGGCAGGGCGGTGCCCATCCACTCCCCGTAGGCGCCGAAGAAGTTCGGCGGCTCCTGCCCGTCGAGGGCGAGGTTCGGGACGCTGAGCTCGGGGATCGCGCCGGTGCGCAGGTAGGTGGCCAGCCAGCGCGGCTTGCGCAGCACCTCGGGGGCGAACTTCAGGGCGTTCTTGACGTCGATCTTCTCGGGGATCGGCGGGCTGCCCCAGTCGCGCCGGGAGGCGAAGGACCAGTCGAGGGTCATGATCAGGCCCTTGGCGCCGGCGGCGCGGGCGCGCTCGGCCCGGGCGAGGATCGTCTCGCGGGAGCCGACCCAGTACATCTGGAAGAGGAGCTTGTCGGTGGCGGCGCCGACCTCCTCGACCGGCTTGCTGGCGAAGGAGGACAGCCCCATCGCGACGTCCTCGGCCTTGGCGGCGCGGGCGACGGCGACCTCGCCGTCGGGGTGCACCGCCTGCACGCCGGTGGGGGAGATGAGGACGGGCATGGACACGTCCTGTCCCATGACCGTCGTGGCCAGCTCCCGCTTGGCCGACAGGCCGGCGACGTGCGGCCGCCAGGTGATCTCGTCGAAGGCGGCGACGTTGTCGTTCGCCGTCAGGCCCTTCTCGGTGCCGGCGACCAGCGCCATGTACACCGACCGCGGCAGCCGCTTCTTCGCGCGGTGCTGCGCCTCCTCGACGGTCTCGAACCAGTCCTTCGTGCTCGCCATGGGTCCTCCTGCGCTCCGGTCAGCCAACGGCCGGCGCGCCCGGGAACCGGTGACGCGCGCCACGTCCGGCGAGCATGCTGCCAGTCGGTGGCACTGAGTGTCACGCGCGTCTTCTCGCCCGCGGAAGGATCAGCCGCGGGCCGCCGGGTGGGTGCGCGGGCTGTAGACGACGCCGCCGGGGCCGACCCGGGTCTGCGAGGAGCCGACCAGCACCAGGCAGCGCATGTCCACCGACTCGGAGTCGAGCTCGCCGAGGGTGGTGACGGTGACCTGCTCCTCCGGGCCGCCGACGTCGCGGCCCACGACGACGACGGTCTCCGGTGCGCGGGTCTCCAGCAGCACCGCGCGGGCCTCCCCCAGCTGGTGCGGGCGGGCCTTCGAGCGGGGGTTGTAGAGCGCGATCACGAGGTCGGCGGCCGCGGCGTGGCGCAGCCGGTCGACCACGACGTCCCACGGTTTGCGGACGTCGGAGAGGCTGAGCACGCAGAAGTCGGCCCCCAGTGGCGCGCCGACCCGGGCGGCCACGGCCTGCGCGGCGGTCAGGCCGGGGAGCACCCGCACCGGCACACCGGCGAACTCCGGCCGGCCGGCCACCTCCAGCACCGCGGCGGCCATGGCGAACACCCCCGGGTCGCCGCTGGAGACCACCGCGACCCGGCGTCCCCGCCCGGCCAGCTCCAGGGCGTGCGCGGCCCGCTCGGCCTCCACCCGGTTGTCGCTGGGGTACCGCGTCTGCCGCGGGTTGACCGGCACCCGGTCCAGGTAGGGCCCGTACCCCACGAGGTCGTCGGCGGCGGCCAGCGCCTCGGCGGCCTCCGGCGTGGTCCACGACCGGCGGCCCGGGCCGAGACCGACGACCACCACCTCCCCGGTGCGCGGTGCGGTCTCGTCGTGCTGCTCGGCCCCCGGCAGCGGACCGGTCAGCGGGCTGGGCAGCAGCGCCAGGGAGAAGTAGGGGACCGTCGCGGGGTCGACGTCGGCCAGCGGCAGGGTCCGCTCCCGCGTCGTGCTCGCCCGCTCGACGTACAGGGCCCGGTCCAGCACGCCGGCCCGGTCGAAGGCCTCCCGCACGTGCGGGAACGTGCGGCCCAGCTTGAGCACCGCGGCGGAGTCGGTGGTGGCCAGCCACTCGGCGAGCTCGTCGGCCGGCAGCGTCCCGGGCAGTACGGTGAGCACCTCGTCGCGCTCCACCAGCGGCCGCCCGACCGCCGCGGCGGCCCCGCTGACACTGGTCACCCCGGGCACCACCTCGGTCGGGTAGCGGCCGGCCAGCCGCTTGTGCATGTGCATGTAGGAGCCGTAGAAGAACGGGTCCCCCTCGGCGAGGACGACGACGTCGCGCCCGGCGTCCAGGTGCGCGGCCAGCCGCGCCGCCGCCGCCTCGTAGAACTCGTCGATGGCGCCCTGGTAGCCACCCGGGTGGTCGGTCGCCTCGGTGGTGACGGGGTAGACCAGCAGCTCCTCGACCTGCCCCTCGCGCAGGTAGGGCGCGGCCACGGCGCGGGCCACCGAGCGGCCGTGCTGCGCGGCGTGGAACGCCACGACGTCGGCGGCGCCGATCAGCCGGGCGGCCTTGACGGTGACCAGTTCCGGGTCGCCGGGGCCGAGCCCGACCCCGTACAGCTTCCCGCTCACTCGATGCCCCCCGCTCCCGCCGGGCGCTCCGCTCCTCGCTCGTTCCTCGCTGCGATGCTCACGCCCCTGTCCGCTCACTCGTCGTCGCTCGCGATCGCGTTGACCGCCGCCGCCGTGATCGCGCTGCCCCCGCGCCGACCACGGACGACGAGGTGCTCCAGGTCGCCGGCCGCCAGCGCGTCCTTGGACTCCGCCGCGCCGATGAAGCCCACCGGGATGCCCAGGACGGCGGCCGGCCGCGGAGCGCCCGCGGCGACCATCTCCAGCAGGTGGAACAGCGCGGTGGGGGCGTTGCCGATCGCCACCACGGCGCCGTCGAGCCGGTCGCGCCACAGCTCCAGCGCCGCCGCCGTGCGGGTCGTGCCCAGCTCGGCCGCGAGCGCGGGCGTGCGCGGGTCGCCGAGCGTGCAGACGACCTCGTTGTCCTGCGGCAGCCGGCGGCGGGTGATGCCGGCGGCCACCATCTGCGCGTCGCAGAGCACCGGCGCCCCGGCGTCCAGCGCCTTCCGCGCCCGCGCCACGACGTCGGGGGAGTAGGCGAGGTCGGCGACGAGGTCGACCTGCCCGCAGGCGTGGATCATCCGCACCGCCACGCGGGCGAGGTCGTCGGGCAGGCCGGAGAGGTCGGCCTCGGCGCGGATCGTGGCGAACGAGCGCCGGTAGATCTCCGCGCCGTCCTTCTCGTACTCGTACATCAGGCCTTCCCGATCCGGTATCCGGTCCCTGTCGCCACCACGTCGACCACCTCACCGCGCGGGCGGCCGCAGCGGCGCTCGCAGCCGGCCCAGTGCTGGCGCGCGCCGCCGGCCGGCAGCGTGCCGGTGGCCACGGCCCGGACGGCGTCGGCCCGCACGTCGGCCAGCGACCGCGCGCAGCCGGGGCGCCCGGCGCAGGCGGTCACGCGGGTCCACGGGCTGTCCGCGTCGAACACCATCCCGGTGCGGTGCAGGTCGACCGCCGCGTCGTCGACGCGGTCCTCGGCGAGGTCCGGCACGACGACGCTGCGCCACGGGGTCAGCTGCACCTCGTCCGCGAGCCCGGCCAGCAGGTCGGCCTGGGTGGCACTCATCCGGCCGAGCGGGACGACGCCGACCAGCGCGATCCGCCCGTCGTCCTGCTCGAACCCGCCGACCGGCCCGCTGCCGGAGGCGCCCGGGATCGCGACCGGCGCGGTTCGAGGACGGGAGAGGCGGGCGGTCACGCGCTCGGGCCCGTCGTCGAGCTCGGCCAGCCGCCAGGCGGTGCCGCCCTGCGCGGCGCGCTCGTCGAGGAAGGCGGAGACGGCGGCCAAGGCCAGGGTGACGGCGTCCGTGGGGGAGGCGCGCAGGCCGCTGTCGGTCCCGGCGAGGGTCAGCGCGACCTCGTCCGACGCGAGGGCGAGCAGCCCGACGTCCCCACCGAGGCCGGCGACGTCGCCGCGGCCGTCGTCGAGCGTGGCGAGGAACCGGCCGGGCAGCGCGGCGGTGGCGGGGTCGGCGCGCAGCCCGGCGTCCAGCGCCGCCACCCACGGGCGGACGTCGAGGTGCCCGCCGGTGCGTCCGGTGAGCGCGCTGGCCAGGACGTTGCGGACCCGCTCGTGCGTCGCGCTGGGCAGCAGCCCGGCCACGGCCAGCCGGCTCCCGAGCTCCGCCCCGGCACCGTCGGCCAGCCCGCGCAGCTGCACGTTGCCGCGGCTGGTCAACTCCAGCGCGCCGTCGCCCAGGTCGCGGGCGGCGCGGGCCAGGACCCGCAGTTGACCGGCACCGAGCAGGCCGCCGGGGATCCGCACGCGCGCCAGCGCGCCGTCGGCGGCGGGGTGGGTCTGCAGTGCCCCCGGGCAGGCGTCGGCCCGGAGGCGGGGGGCGGGGGCGGCGGTCATGGCGCTGGCGAGGTTACGGCCCGCCCCCGGGTGGGCTCAGCGCAGTTCGCGCCCGCCGGGCTCGTCGAAGGACATCCAGACCCGCCGGCGGTCGGCCCGCGTGTGCACCCGGGCCATCGCCTCGACGCGGCGCCGCTGGTCGTCGGTGGCCACGCGCTGGACCACGGCGACCTCGGCGTCCCGCATCGCCCGCTCGGCGGCGAACTCCTCGGGAGTGGAGGGGTGCTCGTCGACGACGTCCTCCATCGGGTGCGGGTGGGCGTAGGGGCTGTCCTCGGGCAGGTGCCCGCCGATGCGGCCGTAGGCCCCGAGCACCAGCAGGAGGAGGCCGACGACGAAGGAGAAGGCGACGTTCTCGAACTCGAACGCGAGGATGTTGAACGACGTCCGCAGCACCGCCAGGTTGACCAGGCCGGAGAGCAGGAACAGCACCCCGACGACGATCATCACCGTCGAGGCGGTCCGTGGGCTGCGGGCCGCGGCGACGAGCAGGACGACCGCCACGACGACCGAGATGGTCGACAGCAGGCCGTTGGACGACAGGCCGAGGATGCGCTCGCCGTCGGTGGAGAAGAAGTCCAGGCCGCCGGCGAACCCGAGGATGCCGAAGACCAGCAGGAACAGCGCCACGACGACGGCGCCGGTGCGTTGCACGGCGAAGACGCGGGCGCCAGGGCCGGGACGGTCCTCGGTCGGGTGCTCGGTGCGGTGCTCCGTGCGGTGGGGGAGGTGCAGTCGCAGTGCCATGGGGGGCTCCGAGAGACGTGGGACGGTGCCCATTCTTCGCCTCCGGCGCGCCCGTGGATGCGGTCGGGCCCCGCTCGTCGTCCGCGGGAAGCCCGGGGGCGTGCGCGCCGTTGACCCCGGCATGAGCCGTCCGTTCGAGATCGACCTGCACTCCGAGTTCCTCCGCGCCGACCTGTTCCTCTCCATGGGGCAGCCGATCGAGGCCGCGAAGGTCCTGGCGCCCGTCGTCGAGGCGGAACCGGGCAACCAGGCGGCGCTCGAGCTGCTCGCGCGGGCCTACTTCGGCTCCGCGCAGCTCGGCCGCGCCGAGGAGACGCTGACCCGGCTGGTCGAGGCGGCCCCGGCCAACGGCTGGGCCCGGCGGGCGCTGGCACGCACGCTGGAGCGGCAGAGCCGCGGCGACGAGGCCGTCCCGCACCACCGGATGGCCGACGCCCTCGGCGCCGACTGACGCCTCGGGCACTGGCCGCGCCGGCCCGCTCCGTGCGACCGTCTCCTCCCGCGGCACGGGCGCCGCGCCGCGCGAGAGGACGCCGAGATGACCGGTGTGCGCACCCCCTCCGTCGCCCTCGACGTGTACGGGATCGCCTGGCTGGCCGGCGGGCCGCGCCGGGTCGTCGAGACCGCCGTCGTCGCGCTCGTCGAGAGCCGGCGCATGCGCGTCGGGCAGCCAGGCGGTGAGCTGCACGTCGTCGCGCACCGTCCCCGCCACCCGGTCGAGGCCGCGGTGCTGGACGCCGCCGGTCGCGGGCGCCGCTCGGTCGACGGCGTGTACTGGCGGGTGCGCTCCGACGGCCGCCTCGCGACGTTCGGGCGGCAGCTGGAGGACGCCGGCCTGCTGGTGCGCGGCGCCGGGGACCCCGCTGCCCGGCGGCGGCCCTGGACCCCCACCTGCACCCGGGCCGGGCGGCGCACGCTGCGGGAGGTCCGCCACGACCTGCCGGCCCGTCTCGTCGCCGGGGGGACGAGTGCCCTGCTCGTGGCGCTGTCCGGGCCGGGCGCGGTGCCCGACCGGGAGCTGCGCGCCGCGCTCGTCGAGCCGCCCCGCCCGGCGCTCCCCCCCGGTGGCGGGGAACGCGGGGCCGCCCGTTGCCGGGGTGCGCGGCGGCGGGCTGCACCTGGGCGCCGGCGGCGGCTTCGCCGGCTTCGGCGGCGGCGACTGCGGGTTCGGCGGAGGTGGTGACGGCGGCGGGGGTGGCTGCTGACCGTCGGTGGAACCGGCTGCCCGGGGGCGAGGAGGTCGATCTCACCCGCGAGCAGTTCGCGCCGGCCGAGCGGGTGCAGCAGCCGCGGGTCGTCGTCCGCCCTCCGGGCCTCCCGCGGCGCTGCGCCGAGCAGTACCCGCGGGTGCGGGCACGGGTGCCCGGCCCTCTCGGGGACGGGCCGCCCGTCAGCTCCTCGGGAGCTCGGCAGCAAGGTGACGTCCGGGTGGGAACGTCGCGCAGTCCCTCGGCATCCCGCCCTGGGGCCGACTCCTGCGGTGTCCCGCACTCTCTTGCGGTCATGCAGCACCGCCAGAGTGGGCAGAACACCGCAAGAGCACCCCACCGGGCCGGATCTCCCACGCACAGATCACCTTGCCGCCGCACTCAGCTCCTCGTGAGCCGCAGCAGGGAGCGGGCACCGCGCTGGAACTCGTACCCGACGTCGCCGACCTCCGCCGCGACGCCGGCCGTGGGGAGGTCGGCCAGCAGCCCGGCGAGCAGGTCGGGCAGCGGGCGGCCCGCCTGGTCGACCAGCGGGTAGACCCGCACCTGGCCGCGGCTGACCCTCGCGAGCTCCCGCAGGGCCGCGAGGTGGAACGCGGGGTCGAGGCGGTCGGCGTAGGTGAACAGCAGGTGGGAGGAGAGGACGAGGTCGAACGCGCCGTCGCGGAAAGGCAGCGCGGGCAGCGCCGCGCAGACGTACCGGCCGGGTGCGGCGGCGCGGTCGGCGGCGAAGGCCCGCGCCGCCTCCGCCCGCACCCGGGTGTGGCCGGCCGGACTCCCGTAGAAGTCCCAGACGTAGCGGTCCGCGTGCGCCTGCGCCCACGCCCGGCCCCGCTCCAGCTCGCCGGCCAGCCGGGCGGCGAGCGCGGCGGGTGGGGTGGCGTAGACGGGGTCGACGGCGACCGCGTCGACCCCGCGGGCGCGGGCGCCCGCGGTGAAGCCCGCGCCACCACCGGGGCAGTCGAGGACGCGGCCGGCGAGGTCGCCGTCGGCCAGGGCGAACATCGCCCGGTACTCCTCGAACGACCGGGCGCTGACCAGGTAGGCGCCGATGTCCTGCGCGCCGGGGCGCAGCGCCGGGTCCACGCCGGACGAGCCTGCCCCAGTCACCCGCGGGCGGCCACCTCCACCGGCCGGAGGCGGACGACGGCGATCTGCCGGCTCACCTTGGCCTGGTAGTCGTCGTACCCGCCGAACCGCAGGCGGGGCAGCAGCCGCCACAGCCGGTCCCGCTCGGCGCCCTCGGCCCGGGTCGCCACCACCGGGAACCGTCGTCCGGCCACCTCCACCTCGACGTGCGGGTCGGCCTGCAGGTTCAGCCACCACTGCGGCTCGCGGTCGATGCCCCCGTTGGAGGCGGCGACCACGAGGTCCGCGCCGTCGCGCACGTGCAGGACCGGGGTGGTGTAGGTGCGCCCCGACGTCCGCCCGCGGTGGGTGAGGAGCAGGACGTCCCCGCCGCGGAACCGGTTGCCCAGCCGGCCGCCGCTGCGCCGATTCAGCGCGACGTGCCACCGGGCCACGTACTTCGACACCACGGTGAGCACGCGGTCGGTCCCGGTGGTCATCGCGCGGTCCCGAAGACGCGGGCCTCACGGCGGTCGAACCGGCGGGCCATGAGCTTGGCGACCGCGAGGAGCACCGGTCCCGCACCGGGCATGCGGCGCAGCACCTCGTCCGGCAGGCCCGAGGCCACCCAGCCGGCGACGGCGGGCACCTCGCGCGGCGAGTAGTCCTTCGCGAACACCTCGCGGTCCAGCCGCTCCCAGTCCGCCTGCGTGAGGTGCTGCTGCACCAGGGCCATCCCGTCGCGCTCCTCGTGCGCGAGGTGTGCCGTCAAGGCGTCGCGCAGCTGCGCGGTGGTGCCGGCGAGGCGGTCGCGGGTGGCCGCGTCCCCGGTGCCGCCGGCCAGCGACCGCAGGTCTGCGGCGGCCGAGGCGAGCAGCGGGTCGATGACCGCGTGCTCGGCCTCGAGCGCGTCGAGGACGCTGCGGTCGGCGCCGCGCTCGGCGAGCAGCGGCCACAGCCCGACGTCCTCGCCGTGGTGGTGCTTGTGCAGCACGGTCGCGAAGAAGTCGAAGCGGCGACGGACCAGGCCCCACCGCTGCCGGTCGTCGACGGCCACGGCCGGCACGACGTCGGCGAAGGCGGCGAGGTCCCGCCGGAACGCCCGGTGCATGAGGTACATGGGCGCGATGTCGACCGGCCCCTCGGGAGCGGCGGCCTGGCCGGGCAGGACCAGCTGGGTCAGGGGCGGGACGGTGGCGGTCACGATCACTCTTCATTGAGTAGATGCAGACTCTAACGAATGACGCGATGCTAGGGTGAAAACGTGACGGAGGGCAAGAGGGTCTACCGGTCGCCGCTGCGGGCCGAGCAGGCGCAGCGCACACGGGCGGCGGTGCTCGACGCCGCGGGTTCCTGCTTCCTCCGGCAGGGCTACGCCGCGACGACGATGAAGGACGTCGCCGCCGCCGCCGGGGTGTCGGTGCAGACGGTCTTCGGCGTCGGGAGCAAGGCGTCCCTGCTGCTGGCCTGCGTCGACCGGGCGGTGGTCGGGGACGACCAGGAGATACCGCTGGCCCAGCGGGACCTGTTCGTCCGTCTGCTGTCGGCGCCGGACCGCGCCGGCAAGCTCGCCGCCGCCCGGGAGATGGCGGGCCACTACGTGCCGCAGACCGTCCCGATGATCCGGGTCTTCGCCGACGCGGCCGCCGGCGACGCCGAGATCGGCACGGCGTGGGCCGAGTACGAGCGCCGGCGGCTGCAGGACGACCGGGCGCTGATCGCCTCCTTCGAGCCGTGGCTGCGCGCCGGGCTCGACGTCGACCGGGCCGCCGACGTCTTCTGGGGCGTGTTCTCCCACGCGCCGGCCGTCGCGCTCATCTGGGAGCGGGGCTGGACCGTCGAGGAGTACGCGGACTTCCTGGTCGACGCCGTCGAGCGGTTGCTGCTGGACTGACGTGACCGCGCCAGCCGCACCCTGACGGCGCGCCGGACGGCGGCGGGTAGCGTCCCGGCATCACGGCAGCGCAGCGAGGAAGCCGGTGCGAGTCCGGCGCGGTCCCGCCACTGTGAACCCCTCGGGGGAGCCAGACACTCGGCGCTGCCCGTGCCCGACGACCCGGGGCGCGGACCCCGAGTGAGGACCTGCCCGGTGTTCACCCTGCTCTCGACCAGCGACACCGACCTGCTCTCCGCCCGCGCGAGCGGCGCCGGCTGGCGGCTGGGCAACCCCGCCCGCCTGGACGCCGACGGGGTCGCGGCCCTGGTCGAGGGCGCGCAGCTGGTCGTCCTCCGGCTGCTCGGCGTGCGCCGCCAGTTCGAGGAGCTGCTCGCACCGCTGCTGGCCGGCCCGGCACCGGTCGTCGTCCTCGGCGGTGAGCAGCTGCCCGACGCCGAGCTGATGGCGCTGTCCACCGTGCCGATGGGCGTGGCCACCGAGGCGCACGGCTACCTGGCGCAGGGCGGCCCGGGCAACCTCGTCCAGCTGCACCGCTTCCTCTCCGACACCGTGCTGCTCACCGGCGAGGGGTTCGAGCCGCCGTCGGTCGCGCCCGACTGGGGTCTGCTGGAGAGGCCGTCCCGCGGGGAGGGCCCGACGGTCGCCGTCCTCTACTACCGGGCGCACCACCTCTCGGGGAACACCGCGTTCGTCGAGTCGCTGTGCGCCGCGATCGAGGACGCCGGGGGCCGGGCGCTGCCGGTGTTCACCTCGACGCTGCGCTCGGTGGAGCCCGAGCTGCTGGAGACGCTGCGCGGCGCGGACGCCCTCGTGGTCACCGTGCTCGCCGCCGGCGGCTCGCGGCCGGCGACCGCCTCCGCGGGCGGCGACGACGGCGCGTGGGACGTCGGCGCGCTGGCCGCCCTCGACGTGCCCGTGCTCCAGGGGCTGTGCCTGACCTCGAGCCGCGCCGACTGGCTGGCCAGCGACGACGGGCTCTCCCCGCTCGACGTCGGCAACCAGGTGGCCATCCCCGAGTTCGACGGCCGGCTGATCAGCGTGCCGTTCTCCTTCAAGGAGACCGACGCCGACGGGCTGACCACCTACGTCGCCGACCCCGAGCGGGCCGCCCGCGTGGCCGGGACGGCGGTCGCCCACGCGCGACTGCGGCACGTGCCGCCCGCCGACCGCCGCATCGTCGTGATGCTGTCGGCCTACCCGACCAAGCACGCGCGGATCGGCAACGCCGTCGGGCTGGACACCCCGGCGTCCGTCGTCCGCCTGCTGGCCGCGCTGTCCGGTGCCGGCTACGACATCGGCCCGTTCGAGGGGCCCGGCGCGCTGCCCGGCGTGGCCGACCTGGACGGCGACGCCCTGGTGCACGCGCTGATCGCCGCCGGCGGGCAGGACGCGGACTGGTTGACCGCCGAGCAGCTGTCGGGCAACCCGGTGCGCATCCCGGCGGCGGACTACCGGGCGTACTTCGACACGCTCCCGGCCGACCTGCGCGACGCGATGGTGCGGCACTGGGGGCAGCCACCGGGCGGGCTCTTCGTGGACGGCGACGAGATCGTCTTCGCCGCGCTGCGGGCGGGCAACGTCGTGGTGATGGTCCAGCCCCCGCGCGGCTTCGGGGAGAACCCGATCGCCATCTACCACGACCCGGACCTGCCGCCGTCCCACCACTACCTGGCCGCCTACCGGTGGCTGCGGTCGGAGTTCGGGGCGCACGCGCTGGTGCACGTCGGCAAGCACGGCAACATGGAGTGGCTGCCCGGCAAGACCGTCGGGCTGTCGGCCTCCTGCGCGCCGGACGCCGCGATCGGCGACCTGCCGCTGGTCTACCCGTTCCTGGTCAACGACCCGGGCGAGGGCTCGCAGGCCAAGCGCCGGGCGCACGCCACGCTGGTCGACCACATGGTGCCGCCGATGGCCCGCGCGGAGACCTACGGCGACATCGCCCGGCTGGAGCAACTGCTCGACGAGCACGCCAACGTCGCGGCGATGGACCCGGCCAAGCTGCCTGCCGTCCGGGCGCAGATCTGGACGCTGCTGCAGGCGGCCCGCCTCGACTCCGACCTCGGGCTCACCGAGCGGCCGGAGGACGACCACTTCGACGAGATGATCCTGCACGTCGACGGGTGGCTCTGTGAGATCAAGGACTCCCAGATCCGCGACGGGCTGCACGTCCTCGGCAGCCCGCCGGCCGGCGCCGACCGCGTGGACCTCGTGCTGGCGATGCTGCGGGCCCGGCAGATCTGGGGCGGCGCGGTCGCGCTGCCCGGGCTGCGGGAGGCGCTCGGCCTGGCCGAGGGCGCCTCGCGCGCCGACACCGACGCGGTGGAGTCGCTCGCGGCCGCCCTGGTCTCCGGCATGGAGTCCCGCGGCTGGACGGCGGACGCGGTCGCGCCCGTCGTCGAGGAGGTCCTGGGCCGGGCCGACGCGCAGGTGGCCGCCGTCCTCCGGTTCGCCGTCGAGGAGGTGGTGCCCCGGCTGGAGCGCACCACCGACGAGCTGGACGCCGTCCTCCACGCGCTGGACGGCGGGTACGTGCCCGCGGGGCCGTCGGGCTCGCCGCTGCGGGGGCTGGTCAACGTGCTGCCGACCGGCCGCAACTTCTACTCCGTCGACCCGCGCGCGATCCCGTCGCGGCTGGCCTGGGAGACCGGGCAGGCGATGGCCGAGTCGCTGGTCGAGCGGTACCGCGCCGACACCGGGTCCTGGCCCCGCTCGGTCGGGCTGTCGGTGTGGGGCACCTCGGCGATGCGCACCTCGGGGGACGACGTCGGGGAGGTTCTCGCGCTGCTCGGCGTCCGCCCGGTGTGGGACGACGCGTCACGGCGGGTGACGGGGCTGGAGCCGGTGCCCCTCGACGAGCTCGGCCGGCCGCGGATCGACGTCACGGTGCGGATCTCCGGCTTCTTCCGCGACGCCTTCCCGCACGTCGTGACCATGCTGGACGACGCGGTGACGCTGGTGGCCGCGCTGGACGAGCCCGCGGACGAGAACTTCGTGCGGGCGCACGTCGAGGCAGACGTCGCCGCCCACGGCGACCGCCGGCGGGCCACTGCGCGGGTGTTCGGCTCCAAGCCCGGCGCCTACGGGGCGGGGCTGCTGCCGCTGATCGACTCGCGCAACTGGCGGGGCGACGCCGACCTCGCCGAGGTCTACGCGGTGTGGGGTGGCTACGCCTACGGCCACGGGCTGGACGGCGTCGCCGCCCGGCCGGACATGGAGTCGGCCTACCGGCGCATCGCGGTGGCGGCGAAGAACGTCGACACGCGCGAGCACGACATCGCCGACTCCGACGACTACTTCCAGTACCACGGCGGGATGGTCGCGACCGTCCGCGCGCTGACCGGGCGGGCGCCGGCCGCCTACATCGGGGACTCCACCCGGCCGGAGTCGGTGCGCACCCGCTCGCTGACCGAGGAGACCGCCCGGGTGTTCCGCGCCCGCGTCGTGAACCCCCGGTGGCTGGCCGCGATGCGCCGGCACGGCTACAAGGGCGCGTTCGAGCTGGCCGCGACCGTCGACTACCTGTTCGGCTACGACGCCACGACCGGGGTGGTCGCCGACTGGATGTACGAGAAGCTGGCCCAGACCTACGTGCTGGACCCGGAGAACCGGGAGTTCCTGGAGCGGGCCAACCCGTGGGCGCTGCACGGCATCGCGGAGCGGCTTCTGGAGGCGGCCGACCGGCAGCTGTGGGCCGAGCCCGACCCGGCGCTGCTGGCCGACCTGCAGCAGGCCTACCTCGACACCGAGGGTGACCTGGAGGGCGGCGAGACCCCGGCTCAGCAGGGCGTCGGCGGCTGAACCCGCGCATCACCGCGGGCCGTGCCGGGTAGTCCTCCGGCATGAGCATCCTCGGACGACTGATGGGCACGGCAGAGAACACTGCCCGCACCGCGGCTCGCGGGGGTCGGGCCACCGGCCGCGGTGCGGCCGCACGCGGCACGGTACGTGGCACGGGCCGCGCGACCACCGGCCGCGGCATGGGCCGGAGCACTCCCCGGGCGACCGGCCGGGGCCGGCCGACGACCGCCGCCTCCGGCGGGCTGCGGGGGCTGGTGGGCGGTCTGCTGGGCCGACGCTGAACAAGGACCCCCTTTCTCCCCGCCCTTCGCGAGCCCTTCGCGAGCTCAGGGCGGTGCCCTGGGAAGGGGGCCGCGCCTCAGGCGAGGACGGCCGCGGCCACCAGCAGGGTGACCGCGGCCGTCACCTCCGCCATCGCGCCCATGACGTCGCCGGTGACGCCGCCCAGGCGGGCCCGCGCCCGGCGCAGGAGGAGTTCGGCCGCGACCAGGCCGGCCAGGGCACTGCCGATCAGCGCGCCGGCGAGCGGCCAGTTCCCGCCGGCCAGCGCGGCCAGTACCGCGGATGACGCGACCAGGGCCGCGGCCCACCACCCCCACGAGACGGTGCCGGCGACCGACCGGCCGAGTGAGGAGCCCTCGGCGGCCGGCACGCCGGGTAGCCCGGTGCGGGTCATCGCCAGCCGGGCGGCCAGCACCGCGGTCCACAGCGCCGTCCACCCGCCGTCGGTGGCCAGCAGCGCGGCCGCCGCGGCCACCTGCAGCAGCACGGTCAGCACCAGCGTGACGACACCGAACGGTCCGACGTCCCCCTGGTGCATGACGGCCAGCGCCCGCTCGCGCCCCCGCAGCGGACCCAGGCCGTCGGCGGTGTCGGCCAGCCCGTCCAGGTGCAGGCCGCGGGTCAGTGCGGCCAGGACCGTGACCGCCAGCACCGCCCCGGTCAGCGGCGAGACCAGCCGGGTGCCGGCGACGGCGACCCCGGTGGCGACCCCGCCCAGCAGGAGGCCGACCAGCGGTGCCCAGGGCAGGACGCCGCGCGTGCTCGCCGCCACCTGCGCCGGGATCCGCACGACGGTGAGCAGCGCCAGCGACTCGAACGGGCCGGTCCACCTCATCGCAGCCGCTGGGGCAGGCCGGCCACCACGAACCACACCTCGTCGGCGGTGCCGGCCAGCCGCTGGTTGACCGACCCGAGGGTGTCGCGGAACAGCCGGCCCGAGCGGGTCTCGGGCACCACACCCAGCCCCACCTCGTCGGAGACCGCCACCACGTGCGCCGGCGTCATGGCCCAGGCGTTCACCAGCGCGTCGCAGCGGGCGGCCAGCCGCTCGGCCGCACCGGGCTCGTCCCGCCACACCCCGGTCTCGTCCATGAGGGCGGCCACCCACGTGGTGACGCTGTCCACCAGCACCGACCCGCGCCGCAGCAGGTCGCTGGGGGCCGTCGTCTCCACCGTCGTCCACCCGGCCGGCCGCCGGGACCGGTGGGCGGCCACCCGTTGCGCCCACTCGGCGTCGTCCGGGACCGGGGGAGAGGTGGCCAGGTAGGTGACCTCCGCCGCGCCGGCCACCAGCGACTCGGCGTGCGCGGACTTGCCCGAGCGGGCACCGCCCAGCACCAGCACCTTGCTCATCCGGGCTCCGTCGGCGCGGGCCGCCCGGTCACAGCAGGAGCTCGAGCCGGGTCACCGTGCCGTTGTGCGGCGTGATCGAGGGCAGCGCGTCGGCCCCCAGGCCGGCGGCCACGGCCTGGGCGGCCCGGATCGTGTCGCCGTGCGTCACCAGGGCGATCACCTCGGCGGGCGGTTCGGCGGCGAGGTGCTTGAGGAACGCGCCCACCCGCGCGTGCAGCTCGTCGAGGCTCTCCCCGCCCTCGGCGGCCCAGTGCGGGTCGGTCCAGTCGACGACCTCCCACAGCTCGCGGGACGGCCGGCCCTCCAGCACCCCGTAGCCCTGCTCGCGCAGCGCGGGCGTGGTGGTGAACGGCAGACCGGTGGCGCCGGCGCAGTGCTCGGCGGTCTGGACCGCCCGGTGCAGGTCGCTGGAGATCAGCGCACCCGGGTGCAGGCCGGCCAGCTCCCGGGCCGCCGCGGCGGCCTGCGCGTGCCCGAGCTCGGTCAGGGGCACGTGCGCCGTCTGACCCTGCATCAGTCCGGCGGCGTTCCACTCGCTCTGTCCGTGGCGGACGAGGAGGAGGGTCAGCGGCTGGGCCATGGTGGGAGGCACTGTAGCCAGCCGTGCGCGGGATCCCGGACGCTCCCTCGTACCGTCGACCCGGTGGGCGTGCCGGTGGGCCCGTCCGCGCCCCGAGCAGCGTTGGTCACGGGACCGACGAGCATCACCCAGGAGGACTCCGTGACCATCCCCGTCCGCCCCGGCGCCTCCCGGCCCGTCGCCCGCCCCTCCGGCCCCGATCCGCTGGCCCCGCTCCTGGAGCTGCCGGGCGTGCGGGAGGCCGCCGACGTCGCGCGGGCGGGGATCGACCGGCTGCTGCGGCACCGGCTGATGCGGAACCGGTCGGCGGAGGTGAGCACCGAGTCGGCGCTGCGCGGCGCCCGCGCCTCGGCCGCCCTCGAGGGCGTCGACGTCCCGCTCGCCGACCTGCGCGCCGGGCAGGTGGACGACCCCGTGGTCCAGGGCTCGCTGCGGACCTCGGTCGCGCTCGGCTCGATGCAGGACACCTGGTCGCGCGCCCCCGGCCAGGTGCTGGCGCGGCTGCACGTGCTGGCCGCCGCCGACCTCGCCGACCGCGCCGGGCTCGGCCGGCCCGCCCCGCACGCCGGCCCCCGCCTGAGCGGACTGTTCGCGCTGGTGACGGGAACCTCCACGGTGCCGGCCGTCCTGGTCGCCGCGGTCGTCCACGGTGAGCTGGCGGCACTCGCCCCGTTCGGCACCGCCGACGGCGTGGTGGCCCGCGCCGCCGCCCGGCTGACCGGGATCACCCGCGGCCTGGACCCCAAGGCCGTGTCGGTGCCCGAGGTCGGGTTCGTGGAGCTCGGCCGTGACGAGTACGCCCGAGCCGTGGCGGGCTACGCCTCGGGGCGGCCCGAGGGGGTGGCGGCCTGGCTCGTGCACTGCTGCCGGGCCACCGAGCACGGCGCCATGGAGGGGCTGGCGATCGCCGAGAGCATGCTGCGCGGCTGACGGGGGCTGACCGGCTCGTCCCCGCGACCGGCCGCCCGCCTGCGCCGTCCTGTGGTGGCGGCGAGACTGGACGGCGTGCGCACCCTCGACGTGGACGGGCTCGGCGCGGTCAGCCGCGTGGGCCTCGGGACCTGGCAGTTCGGCTCGCGCGAGTGGGGGTACGGCGACGCGTACGCCTCCGGTGAGGCCGCGGCGATCGTGCGGCGGGCCCGCGAGCTCGGCATCACGCTGTTCGACACCGCGGAGGTCTACGGCTTCGGCCGCAGCGAGCGGATCCTGGGGGACGCGCTCGGAGCGGAGCGGGCCGGCGTCGTCGTCGCGACGAAGGTCTTCCCCGTCGCCCCGTTCCCGCCGGTGGTCCGCAACCGGCTGGCCGGCAGCGCCCGCCGGCTGGGGCTGCACCGCGTGCCGCTCTACCAGGTGCACCAGCCCAACCCGCTGGTCCCCGACTCGGTGATCATGCCCGGGATGCGGGAGTTGCTCGACGCCGGACGCATCGGCGCCGTCGGCGTCTCCAACTACTCGCTGCAGCGCTGGCAGGCGGCCGACGCCGCGCTGGGCCGCCCGGTGGTCAGCAACCAGGTGCACTTCTCCCTGGCCGCGCCCTGCGCGCTCGAGGACCTCGTCCCGTTCGCCGAGCGGGAGAACCGCATGGTGATGGCCTACAGCCCGCTGGCACAGGGACTGCTCGGCGGCCGCTACGGCGTCGAGAACCGGCCCGGGGGCGTGCGGGCGGCCAACCCGCTGTTCGGCACGGAGAACCTGCGCCGGGCCGAGCCGCTGCTCGGCGTCCTCCGCGAGGTCGCCGCGGCCCACGACGTCGCGCCCGCGCAGATCGCGCTGGCGTGGCTGATGGCCCTGCCGCGGGTCGTGGTGATCCCCGGCGCGTCGAGCGTCGCGCAGGTGGAGGCGAACGCCGCCGCCGCGGAGATCACCCTCCGGCCCGACGAGCAGGCGGCGCTCACCGCGGAGGCGCGGGCGTTCACCCCCGTGTCCGCCGCACAGACCCTGCTCGAGCGCGTGCGGGAGCGGCTGCCGTTCTGAGCCCGCGGGGCGCCTGCTCAGGCGCCGCGACGGCGCCGGCGACCCAGCAGCGGTGACGGGGCGGCGGGGCGGGCGGTGGCCTCGCGCAGCAGCCGTCGCCGGGCGTACCAGGCCAGCCCGACCACCGCGGCGCCCACGCTCATGGCGGCACCGGTCACCACCGGCGTCGTGGGCACCGGGAAGCGCGACCGCATCGAGACCGGGCGGCTGAACTCCAGCACGGGCCACCCGCGTTCCGCCGCGGCCTTGCGCAGGGCGCGGTCGGGGTTCACCGCGGTGGGGTGCCCGACCTCCGACAGCATCGGCAGGTCGGTGACCGAGTCGCTGTAGGCGTAGCAGTCGGCCAGGTCGTAGCCGTTCTCCGCGGCGACCTCCCGGACGGCTACCGCCTTGTTCTCGCCGTAGGCGTAGAAGTCGATCTCGCCGGTGTAGCGACCGTCGACGGTGACCATCCGGGTGGCCACCACCCGGTCTGCCCCCAACATCTGCCCGATCGGCTCCACCATCTCCGCGCCGCTGCTGGAGACGATGACGATCTCCCGGCCGGCAGCCCGGTGCTCTTCGATCAGGTCGGCGGCCTCGGCGTAGACCAGCGGGTCGACGATCTCGTGGATGGTCTCCCGGACGATCTCGTGCACCGTGGCGACGTCCCAACCGGTGCACATCTGGGTGATCTGGGCCCGCATGCGCTCCATCTGCTGGGCGTCGGCGCCGGAGAGGGAGAAGACGAACTGGGCGTAGGCGCCCTTGAGCACCGCCCGCCGGTTGATCAGCCCGCCCTGGAAGAACGGACGGCCGAACGCCAGGGTGCTGGACTTGGCGATGACCGTCTTGTCCAGGTCGAAGAACGCCGCTGCGCGGGTCACGGTTCACGACTGTAAGTGGACCGGCTGACGGTGACGGGGATCGCGCGCCGTCCACACCCCTTCGGGTCATCCACAGATCCCGCCGGCACCTCCCGCACCCCGGAGCCCTCCGCTGGGCTCGGCGGCGTGACCGCCCTCCGCGCCCTGCCCGCCCGCCCCCTCGTCGTCAGCACCGACGAGGCGCTCCTCGACGACCTGCTGCGCCTGCTGGCCGCGGCCGGCGCCGAGCCGGAGGTCGCCACCGGCGGCCCGGCGCTGCGGCGGGCGCACCGGGAGGCGCCGCTGGTCGTCCTCGGCGCCGACGCGCTCGCCGCGGGCCCGGTGCGGGCCCTGCCCCGCCGCCCCGGCGTCGTCGTCGTGGCTCCCGGTGAGCCGCCGGCGGCCACGTGGGCGGCCGCGGTGGAGCTCGGTGCCGAGCGGGTGGCGGTGCTGCCCGACGACGAGAGCTGGTTGCTGTCGCGGATGGCGTCGGCCCTGCGCCGGCCGGTCGACCGCGGCTGCCTGGTCGCGGTCGGGGGCAGCTGCGGCGGAGCGGGCGCGAGCACGGTCGCGGCCGCGCTGGCGCTCACCGTGGCCTCCGGCTCCGACGGCGCGCTGCTGGTCGATGCCGACGGCTGGGGCGGCGGTGTCGACCTCCTCCTCGGTGCCGAGCGTGCCGAGGGGCTGCGCTGGCCGGAGCTCGCCGGCCTCCGGGGCCGCGTGGCGGGCGACGCGCTCATGTCCGCCCTCCCCGAGGTGGAGGGAGTCTCGGTGCTGGCGGCCTCCCGCGAGTCACCGGGCGAGGTCCCGGCCGAGGCGCTGGCGGCGGTCGTCGAGGGCGTCCGCGCCGGCGGGTGGCCGGTGGTGGTCGACCTCGCGCGGGGGGTGCGGCCGGAGACGGCCGAGACGGTGCTCGCCGAGGCCGATCTGGCGGTGCTGCTGGTGCCGGCCCGGCTGCGGGCGGCCTCGGCGGCGCGCCTGCTGGTCGAGCACGGTCCCGGCGGACGGCCGTCCCCCTGGTCGGCGGTACGCCTGGTGGTGCGCCGGGTGACCGGCGGCCTGTCGGCCGGCGAGGTCGCAGACGTCGTGGGGCGGCCCGTCCTGGCCGAGCTCGCCGCCGACCGCGGCGCCGTTCCGCGCGGGGAGCGGGGCGAGCCGCCCCTGGTGACGGCGCGCTCACCGCTGGGTGCTCTCGCCCGCCGGGTGCTGGCCGAGCTGCCGCGGCAGGCGGGGGTGGCGGCGTGAGCGGGGGAGCGCTGGTCGACCGCGTCCGGGCCCGGCTGGCGCTGGAACCGGGGGCCCCCACGCGCGCGACGGTCGCGGCTCTGGTGCGGGAGGAGTCCGGCGGCCTGCTCGGTGACGACGACGTGCTGCGCGCGGTCCGCGAGGCGGTGGACGAGCTCGCCGGCGCGGGGCCGCTCGAGCCGCTGCTGCGGGCGCCCGGGGTCACCGACGTGCTGGTCAACGGCCCCGGCGAGGTGTGGGTGGACCGTGGCGGCGGGCTCGAGCGGTCCGACGTGCGGTTCCCCGACGAGGACGCCGTCCGCCGGCTGGCCGTCCGGCTCGCCGCCGCCGCGGGCCGCCGGCTGGACGACGCCGCCCCCTGGGTGGACGTCGGCCTGCCCGACGGCACCCGGCTGCACGCGGTCCTGCCGCCGGTGTCCGGCAGCGGGACCTGCCTGTCGCTGCGGGTCCTGCGGCGGGCGTCGCTGACCTTCACCGACCTCGCCGCCCGCGGGACGTTCCCCGGGCGGTCCGCCGGCCTGCTGCGCGCGCTGGTCGCCGGGCGGCTGGCCTTCCTGGTCACCGGCGGCACCGGGTCGGGGAAGACCACCCTGCTGTCGGGGCTGCTCGGCCTCGTCCCGACGGCCGAGCGCCTCGTGCTCTGCGAGGACGCTCCTGAGCTCCGGCCGGCCCACCCGCACGTCGTCCGGCTGGCCACGCGGCCGCCCAACGTCGAGGCGGTCGGAGAGGTCACGCTGCGCGACCTCGTCCGGCAGGCGCTGCGGATGCGCCCGGACCGGCTGGTCGTCGGCGAGGTGCGCGGCGCCGAGGTCACCGACCTGCTGGCCGCGCTCAACACCGGTCACGAGGGCAGTTCCGGGACCCTGCACGCCAACCGCCCGGCCGAGGTGCCGGCCCGGCTGGAGGCGCTCGGCGTCGCCGCGGGCCTGGACCGGCTGGCGGTGCACAGCCAGACCGCCGCTGCGCTCGCCGCCGTGGTCCACCTGCGCCGCACGTCGTCGGGCCGGCACGTGGCGGAGATCGGCGTGGTCCGCCGGGCCGGCGACCTCGTCGTCGTCGAGGCCGGCTGGCGTGCCGACGGCGGGCCGTGCCCGGGCGCCGAGCGGCTGGAGGAGCTCCTGGGGCGGGCGGGCGGGCTCCCGCGGTGACCGGCTCGGTGCTCCTGCTCGGGGCCGCACTGCTCCTGTGGCCGGGGAGCGCCGCGGTGCGGCGGGCGAGGCGGGTCGCCGCCACCGGTCCGCGGGCGCGCCTCCCGACCACGGGGGCGTCGCTGCCCCGGCCGGCGCTGTGGGGTGCCACGGCCGCCGCCGGGGCGGCCCTGCTGAGCACCCCGCTGGTGGCCGTCCTGGCCGGGGCGGTTGCGACGCTGGGTGCCCGGGCCGTCGACCGCCGCCGCGCGGGCGTCCAGGAGGAGCTGCGGCTGACCGCGCTCGCCGAGGCGCTGGCCGCCCTGGCGGCCGAGCTGCGCAGCGGGCGGTCCCTGACGGAGGCCACGACGGCGGCCGTGGCCGCCTGCGCGGACGAGGAGAGCGGGCAGGCGCTGGCGCGGGCGGTCGTGGGGGCGGATGCTGCCGGTCGGCAGGAGCCGGCCGGCACGGAGGTCGGGCACGCGCTGCACCGCGTGTCGGCGGCTGCCGCCCTGAGCCGGCGTACGGGGTGCTCGCTGGCGGCGGTGCTCGGCGCGGTCGAGGACGACCTGCGCGCCCGCTCCCGCCAGCGGCGGGACCTCCGTTCGGCCACCGCCGGGCCCCGGGCCAGCGCCGCCCTCCTGGCCGGGCTGCCCCTGCTCGCCCTGGCCATGGGCAGCGGCATCGGCGCCGACCCCTGGCGGGTGCTGACGACCACTCCCACCGGGCAGCTGCTGCTCGTCCTCGGGGTGGTCCTCGAGGGGGCCGGTCTGGCGTGGTCGGCCCGCCTGGTGCGGCGGGCGGTCCGGTGAGCGCGCTCGTCGCGGCCCTGCTCGCGGCTGCGCTGCTGGTCGGGTCGCCCCGACGGCCCGGTGCGGCGGCCCGGGTGCGGGCGCTGTCCACCGACCGGGCCCGGCCGTCACGCCGCGGCGGTGCCGGTGCCCGGCGCTCCTGGCTGCTGGCCGGCGGAGCGGGAACGGCGGCCGGCCTGCTCGTGGGCGGCCTGCCCGGCGTCGCCGTGGCCGTGGCCGTCGCGGTGCTGGCCGAGCATCTCCTGCGCCGCGCTGCCGGGCGGTTCGAACGGGCGGGACCGGCCCTCGCCGGCGATCTCCCGGTCGCCTGCGACCTCCTCGCCGTCTGCCTGGCGGCCGGACTGCCCCTGGCCGGTGCCCTCGCGGCGGTGGCCTCGACGCTGCCTGCGCCGCTCGGGCCCGCGCTGCACGAGGTGGCCGCGCTGCACCGGCTGGGCGCGTCACCACAGCGGGCCTGGGCCGACGCCCCCGCAGAGCTGGCGGCCCTGGGCCGGGTGCTGGTCAGGGCGGGGGAGTCGGGCTCGGCGGTGGTGCCCGCCCTGCGAACGCTCGCCTCCGACACCCGCGCGGAGGCACGCAGCCGCGCCGACACGGCCGTGCGCCAGGCCGGGGTGTGGGTGCTCGCGCCGCTGGGCGCCTGCTTCCTGCCGGCCTTCGTCTGCCTCGGAGTGACGCCCCTCGTGCTCGGCATCGCCGCGGACGTCTTCGGGTGAGCCGGGTCCGCCGTCGTCCACAGCCGGCACCGCGGTCCACAGATCGCCGCCGTCGCTGGGAGGGGCCCGCGTGCGCTGCGAGCGTCGACGCAGCGGTCCGGACGGCGGACCGCACGACGGAGGAGGTCCTCGTGAGCGAGAGTCCGGCAGCACGTCCCGTCCCGGCGGAGCAGGGTGGGGAGGAGGCGGAGCGCCCCGCCGAGGGCACGCCCCTCAGGCGTGGGTTGAGGGCGCGCTGGAGCCGCGTCCGCGCGACCGGGGACGCCGGCATGAGCACCGCCGAGTACGCCGTCGGCACCGTCGCGGCCTGCGCCTTCGCCGCCGTTCTGTACCGGGTGGTGACCGGCGGCTCGGTCGTCGACGCGCTCGGGGAGCTGGTCTCCTCGGCGCTGGCCACGCTGTCCTGACCGTGCCCGCCCCGGTGAGTTACCGGCGCCGCGCGGCCAGGCTGCGCTCGGTGGGGCGCCGCGAGGCGGGCATGGTCACCGCCGAGACCGCCGTCGTCCTGCCCGTGCTGCTGTTCGTCCTCGCCGGGGCGGTGGCGGCTGTGACGGTCGTGGGAGCCCAGCTGCGGTGCGTCGACGCCGCCCGCGAGGGAGCCCGTGCCGCGGCCCGGGGCGAGGACGCCGCGGTGGTGGTCGCCCTGGCCGCCCGCGCTGCTCCCACCGGCGCCCGGACCACCATCGCCTCCGACGGGCCCGCGGTGGCGGTCACCGTGGCGGCGGAAGTGGCACCGCTCGGGCCCGTTCCGTTCCGGGTGCGGGTCTCGGCCACGGCCGTGGCCCAGCGCGAGCCGGACGGCGAGGGAACGACGGCGGCCTCCGGCGGGAGCGGGTGAGCGCCGGCACCCGGCCGGCCGGGGAACGCGGCTCGGCGACCGTGTGGGTGGTCGCGCTCGCGGGGGTCCTCGCCGCCGTCGGGGTCGCGGCCGTCCTGGTGGGCACGGCCGTGGTGGGCCGGCACCGCGCGACGGGGGCGGCGGACCTGGCCGCTCTGGCCGCGGCCGAGCAGGCCGTCCGTGGCCGGTCCGACGCCTGCGCGGTGGCCGCCCGGGTGGCGGAGGCCAACGCGGCGCGGCTGACCGGTTGTGCGGTGGACGGCGCCGCCGTGGTCGACGTCTCCGTCACCGCCCCGGTGCGCCTGGGCCCGATCGGGGTCCGGGAGGCCACCGCCCGCGCGCGGGCCGGGCCGGTCTCGTCCGTCCCAGCGCCGCCGTGAGGAGGGTCGCAGGCAGGGGCGCCGCGCTCCCAGGCTGCCGCCGGAGGACGGCCGTCGGGTCAGAAGACCAGGTCGTCCCCACCGGCGGCCGGGGGCGCCTCATGCGTCGCGTGCGGCGTGGCAGCGGCCGGTTCCGGGGCGTCCGGTTCGGCCGGAGCCGAGGGCGACGGGAGTCCCCGCTCCTCCTCGGCCAGCGGTCTCGCGGCGTGCGTCTGGACCTCGGCGGCCACGGGGTGCTCACCCCTGTCCTCGGCGGCGGCCAGCTCGTCGAGGACGACGTCGAGCACGCGCACCGCGCCGTCCTTGTCCAGCGGGTCGTTGCCGTTGCCGCACTTGGGCGACTGGACGCAGGAGGGGCAACCGCTCTCGCACTCGCAGCTGGCGACGGTGGCGCGGGTGGCCTGCAGCCACCGCCGCAGCGTGGCGAAGCCGCGCTCGGCGAAGCCGGCACCGCCGGGGTGGCCGTCGTAGACGACGATCGTGGCCGCGCCGGTGTCGGGGTGCAGCGCGGTGGAGACGCCGCCGAGGTCCCAGCGGTCGCAGGTGGCGAGGAGCGGGAGGATCCCGATCGCGGCGTGCTCCGCGGCGTGCAGGGACCCGGGCAGGCCGACCTCGTCCACCTCGGCGCGCGCCACGGCCTGCTCGTCGAGGGTCAGCCACACCGCCCGCGTGCGCAGCTGGCGGGCGGGCAGGTCGAGGGGGAACTCCGCCAGCACCTCGCCGGTCCCGAGCCGGCGGCGCTGGTAGGCCACCACCTGGTTGGTCACGTCCACGACCCCGGTGTGCGCGGTCACCGCCCCCAGGTGCCACGAGCGGTCGGTGGACACCACCGCCAGGTCGGTGACGTCGCGGGCGACGGTGGTCCACTCGGGGCTCTCGGCGTGCACCACCGCGGTGGCGTCCTCGACGGAGAACTCGTCCACGACGTAGGTCTCGCCCCGGTGCACGTACAGGGCGCCGGCGTGCACCGTCGCGTGCGCCGCGTCCCCGTCGACGGTGCCGAGCAACCGGCCGGTCGCGCCCTCGATGATCGTGACGGGTTCCAGGCCGCTGCCCCTGATGTCGACGTCGGGCCGGCCGCGGCCGGCCCAGTACCAGCCGGTCGGGCGCCGCCGGAGCAGGCCCTCGGCGACCAGCTCCTCGACTCGTGCCTCGGCGGCCGGCCCGCCGAAGTCCGCGAGGTCGGCGGGGACGAGCGGCAGCTCCGCGGCGGCGCAGCACAGCTGGGGTCCGAGCACGTAGGGGTTGGTCGGGTCGGTGACCGTGGCCTCCACCGGCCGGCCGAACACCGCCCGCGGGTGGTGGGCCAGGTAGTGGTCCAGCGGGTCGTCGCGGGCGACGAAGACCACCAGAGACTCCCGCTGCGCCCGCCCCGCGCGGCCGGCCTGCTGCCACAGCGAGGCCAGGGTGCCCGGGTAACCGGCCAGGACGACGGCGTCGAGCCCGGCGATGTCGATGCCCAGCTCCAGGGCATTGGTCGTGGCCACGCCCAGCAGTTCCCCGCTGGACAGCGCGCGCTCCAGCTCCCGCCGCTCTTCCGGCAGGTAGCCGCCCCGGTAGGAGTCGACGCGGCGGGCGAGGTCGCCGCGACCGCGGTCCCGCAGGATGTGGCGGGCCTGGTCGGCGACGGACTCGGCGCTGCGGCGGGACCGCACGAAGGCCAGGGTGCGCGCATCCCGCGCCACCAGGTCGGCCAGCAGGGTCGCGGCGTCGGCCGCCGCCGATCGGCGCAGCGGGGCGCCGTGCTCGCCGGTGCGCTCGGTCAGCGGGGGTTCCCACAGCGCGAAGGTGGCGCCCGGCCGGGGCGAGCCGTCCTCGGTCACCGCGGTCACCGGGGCGCCGACCAGCCGGCCGGCGGCAGCGGCCGGCTCCGCGACGGTCGCCGAGGCCAGCACGAACACCGGCTCCGCGCCGTAGCGCCGGCAGATCCTCCGCAGGCGCCGGAGGACGTGACCGACGTGCGAGCCGAAGACCCCGCGGTAGGAGTGGCACTCGTCGACGACCACGTAGGCCAGCCGGCGCAGGGTGCTCGACCACTTCTGGTGGGCCGGCAGCACGCCGCGGTGGAGCATGTCCGGGTTGGTGACGATCCAGCGCGAGTGCCGCCGGACCCACTCCCGCTCCTCCATGGGGGTGTCCCCGTCGTAGGCGGCCGGCCGCACGGAGGGGTCGGCCAGCGCGGCGACGGAGGAGAGCTGGTCACGGGCCAGCGCCTTGGTGGGCGCGAGGTACAGGACGCAGGCGCGGGGGTCCTCGGCCAGCCGGGTCAGCGCCGCCAGCTGGTAGGCCAGCGACTTCCCGGAGGCGGTGCCGGTGGCCACCACCACGTGCCGGCCGTCGTGGGCGAGCTGCGCGGCCTCCACCTGGTGCCGGTAGGGAGCGCTCACCCCCTGCGCCTCCAGGCGCTCCCGGAGCTGCGACCCCACCCACTCCGGCCACGGCCGGGTGTCGCTCTCCCGCACCGGCATCCGGTGGACGTGGGTGACCGGCTGTTCCTCCTCCGGCGTCCCGGCGAGGAGCGCGGCCAGCAGGTCCGCGCCGGGCAGGACCCCACCCCCTGGACCGGGGTCCGTGCCGGGAGGGGGAGCCGACCGGACCGGGTGGAGCGTGGTCACGCGTTCTCCTCGCTGGCGCTCGTCGTCCGCGCGCCCAACGGTGCTCTGCCTCTGGGCGACCTCGCGAGCTCGGTCACCGGTTCTCCTCGCTGGCGCTCGTCGTCCGCGCGCCCAACGGTGCTCTGCCTCTGGGTGACCTCGCGAGCTCGGTCACCGGTTCTCCTCGCTGGCGCTCGTCGTCCGCGCGCCCAACGGTGCTGTTCCTCTGGGTGACCTCGCGAGCTCGGTCACCCCTCCACTGTCACACCTGCGGGCAACCCCGTCCCGTCCGCGGCAGCGGATCGTCGAGCCACCGATACGGCTTGTGATCTCCCTTACACTCACGCGGCGCCCAGGACGTGCGGAGCCCCCGCCCGTACTGGACGGGACCTCCGCCGACCGGAGCGCAGGTGAGCCCCGGGGGCAGCCGACCGCTTGGAGGAAACACATGCCGGACAGCGCACTCTCCGGCGGGGACGTCGTCCTGGTGACGATCGTCCTCGCCATCTCGATCGCCGCCCTCGCCTTCGCCGCCTACCTCGTCCGCGCCGTCATGGCGGCCGACCAGGGCACGGTGACGATGCGCGACATCGCGAAGGCGGTGCAGGAGGGTGCGGCGGCGTACCTGCGCAGACAGTTCCGCACCCTCGCGGTCTTCGCCGTCATCGTCTTCCTGGTCCTTCTCGTGCTGCCCGTCCACGAGGGCGGGTGGGGCACCCGGCTCGGGCGCGCACTGTTCTTCCTCGTCGGTGCCCTGTTCTCCGCCATGGTCGGGTTCATCGGCATGACCCTGGCCACCCGCGGGAACGTCCGCGTCGCGGCGGCCGCGCGCACGGGCGGCTACCGGCCGGCCTTCCGCATCGCGTACCGGACCGGGGGCGTCTGCGGGATGATCACCGTCGGTCTCGGCCTCTTCGGCGCGGCCCTCGCGCTGTTGCTGTTCGACGAGACCGCCCCGGTGGTCCTCGAGGGCTTCGGCTTCGGCGGCGCGCTGCTGGCGATGTTCATGCGTGTCGGTGGCGGCATCTTCACCAAGGCCGCTGACGTGGGCGCCGACCTCGTGGGCAAGGTCGAGGCCGGCATCCCCGAGGACGACCCCCGCAACGCCGCGACCATCGCCGACAACGTGGGCGACAACGTCGGCGACTGCGCCGGCATGGCCGCCGACCTCTTCGAGTCCTACGCGGTCACCCTGGTCGCGGCGCTGATCCTCGGTCAGGTCTTCTTCGGCGCCGTCGGCATGGTCTTCCCGCTGACCGTCGCCGCCATCGGGGTCATCGCCTCGGTCGTCGGCATCCTGGCCAGCAACCCCGGCAAGGGCGACGCGAACGGCCTGGCCCCGATCAACCGCGGCTTCTTCACCTCCGCCGTCGTCTCGCTCGTGCTGGTCGCCGCCGCCTCCTTCACCGTGCTGCCCAGCGTCGCGGACGTGCCCGACAGCGTGATCAGCCCGCAGGTCCTGGGCTTCGTGTCGGTGCTGATCGGCATCGTCCTCGCCGGCGCCATCCAGCTGCTGACCGGCTACTTCACCGAGACCAGCCGCAAGCCGGTCAAGGACGTCGGGCGCAGCTCGTTGACCGGCCCGGCGACGGTCATCCTCTCCGGCATCTCCCTGGGCCTGGAGTCGGCCGTCTACGCCGCGCTGCTGATCGGCGGCGCCGTCTACGGCGCGTTCCTCGTCGGTGGCGGCGCTGCCCTCTACGCCGTCGCGCTGGCCGGCTGCGGGCTGCTGACCACGGCCGGCGTGATCGTCTCGATGGACACCTTCGGCCCGGTCAGCGACAACGCGCAGGGCATCGCCGAGATGTCCGGCGACATCGACGAGGAGGGGGCCCGGGTGCTCACCGACCTCGACGCGGTCGGGAACACCACCAAGGCCATCACCAAGGGCATCGCGATCGCCACCGCGGTACTCGCCGCCACGGCGCTGTTCGGCTCCTACAACGCGCAGATCGGCGTGGCGCTGGAGGAGGCCGGCGACACCCTCGGGAGCGCCTTCAGCCTGGTGAACCCGAACAACATCGTCGGCGCCCTCCTCGGTGCGGCAGTCGTCTTCTTCTTCTCCGGGCTGGCGATCAGTGCCGTGTCCCGTGCCGCTGGGCGCGTGGTGTTCGAGGTGCGCGAGCAGTTCCGCACCCGCCCCGGGATCATGGACTTCACCGAGCGGCCCGACTACAGCCGCGTCGTCGACATCTGCACCAAGGACAGCCTCCGCGAGCTGGCGACCCCCGGGCTGCTCGCCGTGCTGGCGCCCGTGGCGGTGGGCTTCGGGCTCGGGTTCGGGCCGCTGGCGGCCTACCTGGTGGGCGCGATCGCCGCGGGCACGCTGATGGCGGTGTTCCTCGCCAACTCCGGCGGCGCCTGGGACAACGCGAAGAAGATGGTGGAGGACGGCGCCTACGGCGGGAAGGGCAGCGAGGCCCACGCCGCGACGGTCATCGGCGACACCGTCGGCGACCCGTTCAAGGACACCGCCGGGCCGGCGATCAACCCGCTGATCAAGGTCATGAACCTGGTGGCGCTGCTCATCGCCCCGGCCGTCGTCGGCATGTCGGTGGGGGAGGACCAGAACACGACGCTCCGGCTGGTCATCGCCCTCGTCGCCGCGGCGATCATCGTCGGCGCGGTCGTGGTGTCCAAGCGCCGGTCGGTCGTCGTCGGCGGGGCGGCCAACGCCTCCGCCAACTCGCTCACCGTCTCCGCTCCCTGACCGCACGCCGGGATCCTCCGGTCCGGCGCCTGCCGGCCGGAGGGTCCCGGAGCGGTCTGTGGACACCGGCGGTCGTTGTGGACGGGGCGCCCCGGTCAGCCGGATGTCGGGCCTAGCGTCGGCCGCGCCGATCCCACCGCGGGACGGCTCGACCGCCCGGAGGCCCCGTGTCCGTGACCATCGCCGCCCAGTTCGACGCCATCGACGCCCTGGCCGCGGAGCTGACTGCGCTCGCCGCCGAGCTCGGGGACGACGCCCGGCTGTGCCGCTCGACCGCCGTCTCCCTGAGAGCCGCGGTCAGCGGTGAGACGGCGGCGCGAGCGGAGGCCGCGGGCTCGGGCTGGGCGGGTCTGCTCGAGCTGCTCGCGGAGCAGACCGGGGCGCTGGCCACCACGCTGTCCGCGGCGGTGGACTCCTATCGGCTGACCGACACGGTCCTCGCCGACCGGGTGCTCGTGCTCCGCCCGGGCGCGGCCTCGCGGTGAGCACGCCCGCACTGACCGAGGTCGCCGGCTGGGACGTGCCGCTGCTGCGGGGTGCCGTCTGGACGTTCGACTCGGTGGCCGAGCGGCTCCCGGCCTGGCGGGCCCGGATGGAGGCCGTCGGGCGGTCGCTCACCGGGACCGGGTGCTGGTACGGGCCGGCGGCGCACGCAGCCGGTGCCGCCCTCATCGAGGTGTCCACGGTCGCGACCGCGACCGCCGCGGCGCTCACCGAGTCGCTCGGACACGCCCAGCGGCTGCTCGCCGACGCTGCGACCGCCCAGGAGCTGGCCGAGGAGGCGCTGGCTGCGGCCTCGGCCGTTCCGGTGGTCTTGGACGGCGCCGGGCGGCTGGCCGGCCCGCTGCCGGTGGACGCCCTTCCCGGCGGGGACACCGGACAGACGGCCGCGGCGCTGCGGGCCGAGGCACTGGGGGTCGACGCCGTGGAGGCGGCGCGACGGGCGGATCTCGCCGCAGCGGAGGCCGCGGAGGCACTCGGCCGGCTGGGCGTCGGTGGCCCCCTGGCGCCGGGGACCTTCGACGACCTTGCGTGGCTGGTCGCCGCCGGCACGTCATCCGCACCGGTCCCGCTGCCGCCGCGCGCCGCCGCCCCCGCGGCGGTCGCCGGCTGGTGGGCGGCCCTCTCCGTGGCGGCGCGGACCAGCGCGATCCACGGTCACCCCGAGCGGATCGGGAACCTGGAGGGGCTGCCGGCCTGGGCCCGCGACCGCGCCAACCGGCTCGTCCTCGGCCGGGTCGCGGCCGACCCGTCGGCACCGGGCCACGCCGTCGCCGCATCGGTGGGCCTGGAGCTCTCCGCCAGGGAAGCGGCGGGCGAGACCGTGCAGCTCCTGCAGTTCCTCCCGCAGGAGGAGCTGGTGGCCCTAGCCGCGGGCGACGTGGACACCGCCGACTCCGTCGTCGTCACCATCCCCGGGATGCGCAACAGCGTGGAGCACGACCTCGACGAGCTGACCGCCGGTGCCGACGCGCTCGCCGGCGCAGCCCTCGCCGCCGCACCGGGACTCGCGGTCGCATCGGTGGCCTGGTTCGGCTACCGGCCGCCGATGGCCACCGGGGCCCTCGGCACCGCGGCCGGCCGGGAGGGCGGTCGCTCCCTCGACAGGTTCCTCGACGGCGTCGCGGCGTCACGGGGCGCCGACCCGGCGCGGGTGGTCATCAGTGCGCACAGCTACGGGACGACGGTGGTGGACGCCGCCGCCGAGGAACCGGGCGCCCTGGCCGCAGACGCGGTCGTGCTGAACGGGAGCCCCGGCATGGACAACGACGCCGAGGGGCTGGAGGTCGACGAGGTGTACGAGGCCTCGTCGCCCGCCGACCCGATCACCTGGCGTGACTGGCACGGGTCGCACCAGACCTGGCGGGACGCCTTCGGGGCCGTCGAGCTGCCGACCGGCCCGGTGATGATGCACACCGAGTACTACTCCGAGCACTTCCCGACCCTGGCCGCGATCGGCGAGGTCGTCGCGGCGGTGCCGGAGCCGCGATGACCCGCTGGGCGGCGGGAACACGTGGCGACCATCGGCCCTTGGAGCGGGTGACGGCACGCCCACGGCGGGCTGCCCGGCACCCTCTCGTCGGGGTCGTGGCCTACCGTGGCGTCGCCGAGGGCGTACGCGCAGCAACCGCGTGGCCCGGCGCCGGACGGACGGCGCCTGCACCGAGCAGCACCGACAGGAGCACCGTGGCCCCCACGAAGACCGCGAACAACGGCACCGAGACCGCCGGCCGGACCGCCGGTGGCACCAGCACCCCTGCCCGCCGCCGCACCGCGGCCGCCGGCGGTGGGCGGCCGTTGGTCATCGTGGAGTCCCCGACCAAGGCCGGGAAGATCGCCGGCTACCTGGGCAACGGCTACGTCGTCGAGGCGAGCGTCGGGCACATCCGGGACCTGCCCCGCAACGCCGCCGACGTGCCCGCCGAGCACAAGGGCGCCTCGTGGGCCCGGCTCGGGGTGGACGTCGACAACGGGTTCGAGCCCCTCTACGTGGTCAGCCCGGACCGCAAGCAGCAGGTCGGCCGGCTCAAGCAGCTGGTCAAGGACGCCAGCGAGGTCTACCTCGCCACCGATGAGGACCGCGAGGGCGAGGCCATCGCCTGGCACCTGGTCGACACCCTCAAGCCGCGCGTGCCGGTGCGCCGCATGGTGTTCCACGAGATCACCCCCGAGGCGATCGCCCGCGCCGTGGCCAACCCGCGCGAGCTGGACACCGCGCTGGTCGACGCCCAGGAGACCCGCCGCATCCTCGACCGGCTCTACGGCTACGAGGTCAGCCCCGTGCTGTGGAAGAAGGTGCTGCCCAAGCTCTCGGCCGGCCGGGTGCAGTCCGTGGCCACCCGGATCGTGGTCGAGCGGGAGCGGGAGCGGATGGCCTTCCACGCCGCCGACTACTGGTCGCTCGAGGGCACCTTCGCGGTCACCGGCCAGCGGGCCGCCGCCGACGAGGGCGAGCCGACGACCCTGCGGGCCAAGCTCGTCAGCGTCGACGACAGCCGCGTGGCCACCGGCCGCGACTTCGACCCCGCCACCGGCCGGGTCACCGGCGACGTCGTGCACCTCGACGAGGCCGGCGCCCGCGGGCTGGCCGCCCGCCTCGAGGGCCGCCAGGTCACCGTCAGCCGGGTCGACGAGAAGCCCTACCGGCGCCGTCCCTACGCCCCGTTCACCACCTCGACCCTGCAGATGGAGGCCGGGCGCAAGCTCGGCTGGTCCTCCGCCCAGGTCATGCGGGTCGCCCAGCGGCTGTACGAGAACGGCCACATCACCTACATGCGGACCGACTCGACCAACCTCTCCAACGAGGCGATCAACGCCGCCCGCACCCAGGCGCGGCAGCTCTACGGAGACGCCTTCGTCCCCGCGGAGGCACGTCGGTACGCGAAGAAGGCCAAGGGCGCCCAGGAGGCGCACGAGGCCATCCGCCCCGCCGGAGACAACTTCCGCACCCCCGGGCAGCTCGCCGGTCAGCTGGCCCGCGACGAGTTCCGCCTCTACGAGCTGATCTGGCAGCGCACGATCGCCTCCCAGATGGCCGACGCGGTCGGGCAGACGGTGAGCATCCGGCTGGCCGGGCGCAGCAGCACCGACGAGGCGGTCGAGTTCACCGCCAGCGGTCGCACCATCACCTTCCCCGGGTTCCTCCGGGCCTACGTCGAGTCGCGAGACGAGGGCAGCGCGGGCGACGACGACCAGGGCAGCGACGACGCCGAACGCCGGCTGCCGCGGCTGGAGCGTGGCCAGCAGCTGGACACGCGGGCGCTGGAGGCCAAGGGGCACACGACCACGCCGCCGTCCCGCTACACCGAGCCGAGCCTCACCGCCCGGCTGGAGGAACTCGGGATCGGCCGGCCGTCGACCTACGTCTCGATCCTGCAGACCATCCAGGACCGCGGGTACGTCTGGAAGAAGGGCGCCGCGCTGGTGCCCACCTTCGTGGCCTTCGCCGTGGTGAACCTGCTCGAGCAGCACTTCGCCCAGCTGGTGGACTACGACTTCACCGCGAGCCTGGAGGAGGAGCTCGACGAGATCGCCGCGGGGGACCTGCGCCGCGTGGACTGGCTGACCGAGTTCTACTTCGGCGGTGAGGGCCGGCACGCCGGTGCGATCGCGCAGGCCGGCGGCCTCAAGCAGGTCATCGGCCAGCGGCTGGAGGAGATCGACGCCCGCGGGATCAACTCGATCCCGCTGCGGGCCACCGGCCCCGGCGGTGAGCCGGTCGTCGTCCGGGTCGGCCGCTACGGCCCGTACCTGCAGGTCGGCGGCGAGGAGGGGCCGCGGGTCAGCCTACCGGAGGACCTCGCGCCCGACGAGCTGACCCAGGAGAAGGTCGAGGAGCTGCTCGCCGCGCCGTCCGGCGACCGCGAGCTGGGCACCGACCCGGAGTCGGGACTGCCGGTCGTGGTGAAGGCCGGCCGGTACGGCCCCTACGTCACGACGGTGGTCCCCGAGGGCAGCAAGGACGCCCCGCGGACGGCGAGCCTGTTCTCGTCGATGTCCCCGGAGACGGTCACCCTCGACGACGCGCTCAAGCTGCTCACCCTGCCCCGCACGGTCGGTGTCGCGCCGGACGGCGAGGAGATCCAGGCACTCAACGGCCGCTACGGGCCGTACCTGAAGAAGGGCAGTGACAGCCGCTCGCTGGAGAACGAGGGCCGGCTGTTCACCGTCACCCTCGACGAGGCCCTGGCGATCTTCGCCCAGCCCAAGCAGCGCGGACGCCGGGCCGCCGCCGCCCCGCTGAAGGAACTCGGCAACGACCCGGTGAGCGAGGGCGCGATCACCGTCCGCGAGGGCCGGTTCGGTCCGTACGTCACCGACGGCGAGACCAACGCCAGCCTGCGCAAGGGCGACGACGTCGAGACGATCACCCTCGAGCGTGCCGCGGAGCTGCTCGCCGACCGGCGGGCGCGGCCGACGACGAAGAAGGCCACCAAGAAGAAGGCCGCCGCGAAGAAGACCCCCGCCACCAAGACGGCCGCCGCGAAGACGACGGCCAAGAAGGCGACGGCCAAGAAGGCGACGGTGAAGAAGGCCGCGACGACGACGGCGGCCGCCGGCACCGACGCCGTCCCCGCCGGCTGAGGCCCGGGGTGCCGACCGGGGACCTCGACCCGACGGTCTGGCAGGAGCGGCGCCAGTCGTTCGGCTCCGTCGCCGCCGGGTACGCGGAGCTGCGGCCGAGCTACCCGGCCGACGCCGTGGCCTTCCTCCTGGGGGAGCAGCCCCGGCGCGTGCTCGACCTGGGCGCCGGCACCGGGCTGCTCACCGGCGTCCTCCTGGCCGCCGGCCACGAGGTGGTCGCCGTCGACCCCGCCGAGGGGATGCTGGCCGAGCTGCGCACCCGCCACCCGGGTGTCGTGGCTGTCGCCGGCGGTGCCGAGGCCGTCCCCCTGCCGGACGCCGCCGTGGACGCGGTCGTCGCCGGGCAGGCCGCGCACTGGTTCCAGCCGATCCCGGCGGCCGCGGAGATGCGCCGGCTGCTGCGCCCGGGCGGCGTGGTGGGGTTGGTCTGGAACACCCGCGACGAGCAGGTGCCGTGGGTCGGCGCGCTCGGCCGGGCACTGGCCGCGGAGTCCCGCGACCACGAGGCCGACCAGCGCGTCGTCGACGACTTCGCCCGGGAGTTGGGGGCGCGGGTCGAGCGCTTCCGGTCGGGCGTCGTCCAGCGGATCACCCCGGAGCAGGTGGTCGGCGGCATCGCCACCCGCAGCTACGTCGCCACCATGGACGACGCACGGCGCGAGGCGTTCCTCGCCGAGGTCCGCGACGTGCTCGCCACCCACCCCGACACCCGGGGCCGCGAGCTGGTCGACCTGCCCTACCGGACCGACGCCTACCGGCTCGTGCCGGGCTGAACCGGTTGACCCGGTGGGATCGGCTGACCCGGCGGGACCGGCGGGGCGGCGCCGTCGGCGATGGCCCGCAGCGCGGCGACGTGGGCGCCGAAGGCCTCCCGGCCGCGCCGGCTCAGCCGCAGCCAGGTGCGCGGCCGCTTGCCCACGTAGCCCTTGCGCACCTCGACGTAGCCGGCCTTCTCCAGAGCGCTCACCGTCTTCGACAGCAACGAGTCGCTGACCTGGACACCGTCGCGGACGAACCCGAACTCCGCCTCCTGGGCCGAGGCCAGCGTCGCCATCACCGAGAAGCGCACCGGCGCGTGGATGACCTCGTCGAGGAGGTGCCGCGGGTGCTCGGTGCTCACCGCGGCAGCTCGCGCCAGGCGCCGACGAGACACGGCACCGCGACGAGGACCGCCAGCGGCGCCCAGAAGCTCCAGCTGCGGGCCAGGCCGGACTCCAGCCCCACCGCCAGCCCGACGGCGAACACCACCGCCCAGCCGCCCATCGCCAGGCCGAACCGGCGGGCGAACCCATGCCGGGTGGAGCGCCGGCCGGCGAGCAGCGCCAGCACCGCGCCGAGCACGGCCAGCACGAAGACGACCCCGGCGGCCAGCACGCCCCGGTCGCCGTCCGCGACCGGCTGGGCGAGGAAGAACCCGGCACTCGCGCACCCCAGCGTGGCGAGGAACCCCGACGACGCGGGGCTGGCCTCCCGGCGCACCCGGGCGTCGGCCGCGGCGGCCTCGGCGAGCAGCGCGGCGGCGGACTGGGGCGTGGGGGCGGTCATCGGCTTCCCTCTCCGGCGGCGGGTGGCGACACCCTGGCAACTACTTTCCCGCTCGTCAAGTAGTTGCCACCGCATCGGCGGTCAGCCCGGCCGGAAGCCGACGGAGAACACACGCCGGAAGGGCAGCAGCGTCGTGCCGTCGTCCCGAGGCGGGTAGGCCGCCCGCAGCGCGGCCGCGTACTCCGTCTCGAACTCGGCGGCGTCGTCCTCCTCGAGCAGGGCGAGCACCGGGCGCAGCACCGTGCTGCGCACCCAGCCGAGCACCGGGTCCTGCCCAGTGAGGACGTGCAGGTAGGTGGTCTCCCAGGCGTCCACGGCCAGTCCGGCCCCGGTGAGGACGTCGTGGTAGCCGGCGGGGTCCAGCACCGTGTCGGGCGCCGGAGCGGCGGTCGCGAGCGTCGCCGTCCAGCGGGGCGAGCGGCACAGGTCGGCCAGCAGCGCGTGCGTCGGTGCCCGCCAGTTGCCCGGCACCTGCATGGCCAGCCACCCGCCGGGTGCCAGCTGCCCCGCCCAGCGGCGCAGCAGCTCCGCGTGCCCGGGCACCCAGTGCAGGACGGCGTTGGTCACGAGGACGTCGACCGGCTCCGCGGGGCACCAGGTCCGCACGTCGCCCAGGCGGAAGGCCAGCCGCTCGGGGGCGGCGTGGGCCCTCGCCACGGCCAGCATCTCCGTGGAGGAGTCCACCCCGGTCACCCGCGCGCCGGGCCACCGCGCGGCCAGCGACGCGGTCAGGGCGCCCTCCCCGCAGCCCAGGTCGACGACGACCCGCGGATCGCGGGCGCCGATCCGGCCGACCAGGTCGGCGAACGGCCGCGCCCGCTCGTCGGCGAAGCGCAGGTAGCCGGCCGGGTCCCACGCACCGGTGCTCGTCACGGTCCGACCCTAGGGCCGCGGCGGCACGGGACGGTCGGTGCCGGCCGGTACCGTGGCGCCCGGTCCACCCGCCCCACCCCACCTCCGGGAGCCCGCGATCCCCGTGTCCGACGACGGCCCGCTCTCCCTGCCCGTCGCGGCCGACGGCGCCGCGGCGCCCGGCCTGTTCGTCGCCTTCGAGGGCGGCGAGGGAGCGGGCAAGTCCACCCAGGTGCGGCTGCTGTGCGAGTGGCTGACGGCCGCGGGGCGCCACTCGAGGTCGACCTTCGAGCCGGGCGGGACGCCGGCCGGCGCGGCGATCCGCGCGATCGTGCTCGACCGCGCCCACACCGGCCTCTCGCCGCGTGCCGAGGCCCTGCTGTACGCCGCCGACCGCGCCCAGCACGCCTCCGCCGTCCTGCGCCCCGCCCTCGAGGCCGGCGAGGTCGTCGTCACCGACCGGTTCATCGACAGCTCGCTGGCCTACCAGGGCGCCGGGCGCACCATCCCGCTCGAGGACGTCGCGGCCATCTCGCGCTGGGCCACCGGCGGGCTGCGCCCCCACCTCACCGTGCTGCTGGACCTGTCGCCGGAGGTGGGGCTGGCCCGGGCCCGGGGGCGGGCAGCCGCCGACCGGCTCGAGTCGGAGTCGCTGGACTTCCACGAGCGTGTGCGGGCGACGTTCCTGGCACTCGCCGCGGCCGACCCCGGCCGCTACCTCGTCCTCGACGCCACCCGCGGCGTCGAGGAGCTGGCCGCCGACGTCCGGGCCCGGGTGGGCGCGCTGCTGGGGGAGCGGGCGTGACGGTCTGGGACGACGTGATCGGCCAGCCCACGGTCGTCGAGGAGCTGCGCGCCGCGGTCGCCGACCCGGCCGCGATGACCCACGCCTGGCTGTTCACCGGCCCACCCGGCTCCGGCCGGTCGGTGGCCGCGCGCGCCTTCGCCGCCGCGCTGCAGTGCGCGAACGGAGGGGACGGCACCTGCCACGACTGCCGCACGGTGGTCGCCGGCACGCACGCCGACGTGAACCTCATCGTCCCCGACGGGCTGTCGATCGGCGTCACCGAGGCCCGCGAGCTGGTCCGGGTGGCCGGCCGGGCACCGTCCCAGGGTCGCTGGCAGGTGATCATCGTCGAGGACGCCGACCGGATGAGCGAGGCCGCGGCCAACGCGGTGCTGAAGATGATCGAGGAGCCGCCGCCGCGGACGGTGGTGATGCTCTGCGCCCCCAGCCTGCACCCGGACGACGTGTCGGTGACCATCCGCTCGCGGTGCCGGGTCGTGAGCCTCCGCACGCCGTCGGTGGACGCCATCGCCGACGTGCTCGTCCGCCGCGACGGCGTGGACCCCGCGCTCGCGGCGTGGTCGGCGGCCGCGGCGGGAGGCCACGTCGGCCGCGCCCGGCGGCTCGCCCGGGATGAGGACGCGCGGCTGGCCCGCAAGGCGGTGCTCGACATCCCGCTGTCGCTGGTGTCGCTCGCCGCCTGCCTCAACGCCGCGGACGACCTCGTCGGCGCGGCCCAGGAGGAGACCGACGCGGCGACCGAGGCCCTCAACGGCGCCGAGACCGAGGCGCTCAAGGCCAGCCTGGGCGTCGGCGCGCGAGGGCCTGGCGTGGTCGCGGCCAGCCGGGGCAGCGCCGGCCAGCTCAAGGAGCTCGAGAAGAGGCAGAAGTCCCGCGCCACCCGCATCGGCCGCGACTCGCTCGACCGGGCCCTGGTCGACCTGGCCGGGCTCTACCGCGACGCGCTGGTGCTCGACGCCGCGACGGCCGAGCCGTTGCCCCTGAACCACCCCGACCGCCGGGCCGACGCCGAGGAGCTGGCGCGGCGGATCGGCGCCGAGGGGGCGCTGCGGCGCATCGACGCCGTCCTGGCCTGCCGGGTCGCGCTGGAGCAGAACGTGAAGCCGCAGATCGCGGTTGAGGCGCTCACCGTGGCGCTGCGGCTGCCGGCATGACACACCCGCCCCTGCGCGGGGACGGCGCGGCCGTCACGTAAGCTGTTCGAGCACGCCCGCCGCCTTAGCTCAGTCGGTAGAGCATCTCACTCGTAATGAGAAGGTCGTCGGTTCGATTCCGACAGGCGGCTCCATGTGATGTCGCGGGACGTCGGCTTGGCACTCCACGGCGATCCACTCTCCGAGGCGTTCGGCCTTCCTCAGTCAACAGTCCCAGCAGTGGGCCGGTTCTGTTCGATGAACGCCCGGATGTGCTCGCGGTCGAGGACGATGCCGTTCTTGACGACCGTTGGATCGCCCTCGAGCCCGGGCTCGGTGCGAGTGACCGTCGCGGCGGCCATGCCGCGCACCTTTCCTTCCACGTCGAATACCGGTCCCCCGCTCATCCCCGAGAAGCACGGGTGGCCCACGATGTAGCCGTCGTAGACCCTGTGCCCCACGACGGCCTGCGTCGCATCGACGACGAAGGTCGGCTGCCAGTAGCGCCGGACGTCGGCGACGAAGCCGCCTTCCGCGCCGACGGAGACCTCGGCCATGGGGTAGCCCGAGAGACAGACGGAGTCTCCGGGCCGTACCGCTTCCCCGGAGAACTCCACCGCCCGCAGGTGGTTCCGCCTGACCCTCCCGAGGAAGAGGTCGCGGCCGGGATCGCTGGCGACCCGCTCGATCTCCAGCGGGGGTTGGATGACCTCGTCCGGGAGGTTCCCGAAGTAGTAGTACTCCGCGCCGGCGGGCGCGCAGGTCATGATGTGATCGCCTGTGACGAAGAGCCCCTGGTCGTCGACGAAGAACCCGGTCCCGCTGACCGAGATGATCGGCCCATCGTCGTTCTCGTAGGCGTAGAAGATCGGGAAGATCGACGCTGTGAGCGTCGCGACCGCGTCAGCGAACATCAGGCGTCCCCCATGTCCCCCTGCGTGCAGTCCCGTTCAGCGGCATCCCCTGGGCTCGAGCTGGAGTGGTCCCCGCACCCACAGGGCACCCCTCGCTCCGACCGCGGGCTGCCACCGAACGTGGCGGGGATGCGGCTGTGGGCGGCACGGCAGTCTCCCGGGACTGCCCGTGGTTCGTTCCCGGTCGGGCACCGTCGGGCTGGCTCCGCCGGCCCGTGGAACCGCGCGCGTTCGAGCTCCCCGACGTGTAGAGCGACCAGTAGTCCCGCTGTCGCCGTAGCAGTTCCTCGTGCGTCCCGGCTTCGCTGATGCGGCCGTCCACGAGGACGACGATCGGCGTCTCCGGTGGGATCGAGTCGTACCGGTGCGTGGTGAAGATGATGATCCTGTGCTGGAGTTCGGCGAAGAGTTCGAAGACGGCGCGCTCGCCCTCGGGGTCGAGGCTCGCGACCGGCTCGTCCAGGATCATGATCGGGGCATCCTGGTAGATGAGCCGCGCCAACGCCAGTCGCTGCCACTGCCCGCCGGAGAGGTCGACACGGCCCCCGAATCCCGCACCGATCAGCGTGTCGAGCCCCTCGGGCAAGCCCGCCACCACCTTGCCGAGGCCCGCCAGTTCCAGGGCGTGGTGGATGCGCGCGTCCTCGTCGGGTGTCCGCTCGTAGCGCATCGTGACGTTCTGGCGCACCGTCAGGTACAGGTGGGAAGGCTCCTGGAAGAGGACCGCCTTGGGCAACTGCTCAGCAGGGACGCAGGTCCCGTCCGCCAGCCGGGCACGGATCGCGCCGACCGTCGGCGCAAGGAGGCCCGTCACCAGCTTGACGAGAGTGCTCTTGCCGGCCCCGTTCGGTCCGACGATGGCCGTCGTCCCGGTGCGGAAGGAGTAGGAGATCTCGTCCAGGGCGACCTTCTGGCTGTGCGGGTAGTGGTAGCTCACGCCCTGCACGAGGAGCGCTGTCGCGTCCAGGGACGGGTCCGACGCAGGCGCCGCATGCTCCGGAGTTGCGAAGTCCATCCTCTGTCACTCCTCCCTACGCCACCGTGAGCGCGGCAGCGCCCCGGCTCGTCGGCTCGTGTGCTGCTGCCGACTCCTCGAAGGAGTGGTTCAAGAAGTCGAAGAGCTGCGTGAGATAGCCGAGGCACTCGGTGATGCCTCCCCAACCGGTGGCGAACGAGCGGCCCTGACCCAGCCCCATCACCAGTGCCGGTAGCAGGATGGCGACCTCGGCTGCGCCGCTCCCACTCCGGCCGACGGTCCAGAACACGGCGCCCACAGCGAGCGTCATGACGGCAGCGACACCCAGGCCGACGGCCGTGCGGATGAGCTGATAGCGGCGCAACAGGGCCCGCAGATCGCTCAGGTAGCGGTTCGCCAGGAAGCGGTACTCCTCGTCGAGGATCGTGGAGCGGTGGACGCGGATGTCCCGTTGCCAGGTGGCGTCGATGCTCCTCTGGGCCAGGTACATCATCCGGAACAAGGCGGGGGACGACGTGGTCTGCAACTCCACCATCCGGCGGTGATAGCGCGCCTCCGCGGCGGTCAGCGGAAACAGGACCAGCAGGAAGAGGACCAGTATCGGCGCGAACGCGAACAGCGTCGCCGCGATGGCGAGCGAGGCGATCAGCGCGCTCAGACTCCCGATGAACGCTTGCACGAGTTGGCCGGGCCGCTGGCTGGCCTGAGCGATGAGCAGCCCGTACCGCGCCTGGAAATCGTTGTCCTCGAAGAGGTGGTAGGGCACCTCCGCCATCTTGTTGATGATCCGCCCGTTGACGTGCTGGGCAGACTCGGCTTCCAGGAGACTCGTCGCCGCATCGGTCACCATCCGCAGCACCGTCTCGAGCGCCAGCAGGCCGAACAGGACGCCGAGCAGCACCAGCCCGCGGGAGACGAGGTCCTCAGATTGGGCCCCGGCGAGGATCAGGTCCAGCCCCTGCCACACCACGAGCAGCATGAGCGGGAACGCCACGGCCTCGATCACGCTGGCGGTGGTGCCGATGACGAAGGCGGACCTATCCACCTGGTACAGCAGCTTCAGCGTGCTGCCCAGGTGCCGCAGTTCACCCCTCATGGGCTGGCGCCAAACGGGGCAGGACGAACGCGGGATCCGCCTCCGTCGCAGGGGAGTACTCGCTCGTCAGGAGGTCCGCCATGCCGGCGACCAGCGGCAACCCGAGCTCTTCTTCCAGCCAGAGCCACTGCCCGTTCGGATTGAGATCGAGGAACACGAACTCGCCTGCGGGAGTCACGATCATGTCGATCGAGGCGAAGTTGATGTCGAAGCTGCGCATCAGGCGGTGGAGCCCCGCCTGTACGCGCTCGGGGAGGTCGAAGACCTCGTAGTCAGGCTCTTCCTCCTCGAGAGCGCCGGCGCGCCAGTCCATACGCGTGCTCTCGCAGCCCTGCGAGTCGAGCTTGGCGGTGAAGATCTTCTCTCCCATGACGACGCAGCGCAGCTCGTAGGCCTTCTCGATGTACGGCTGGAAGACGCTGGGCGACAGGGCTACGGAGTCCAGCGCGTGGCCGCGCGGCAGGATGGTCGTGAGCGGGAGCCGAGCCCCTTCTTCGCCATCGACACGGGTCGCGATCAGCGGCTTGAGGGCGCAGTCCACGCCCCCCAGCGCCTCGATGAACGCCGTCGCCCGCTCCGGGTCGTTGGAGATCAGCGTCTGCGGTGTCGTCAGCCCGGCCTTGCCGGCCTCGGCCAGTTGCACGGCCTTCACCTCAGCCTGGCGCAGCTTGGAGGGCTGCCCGACCCACAGCGTCTGCAGGCCGGCGTAGAGCCCGGAGAGGGTCGCACTGGACTGCACCCTGACGAAGTTCTCGACATCGCCATACAGGACGTTCAAGCTCGGGAGCGGCGCGAAGAGAGCCCGCGACCGCCGATACCAGGCGGCGCAGATGTCGTGGAACGCCACCCGTTGGCGGGCATTGCGGATCTCGCCGTCGATGCGCCCGTTGCAGATCTCCATCGAGATGCTGGCGGCGTCCGTGAACTCCTCTGGGTGGAACCGGAAGACCGGGACTGCGCGCCTGTCGAGCTCCTCGATGACCGCATCAGCGTGCTCATCGTGGTCGTTGGTTATGACCAGCACCGTGGAAGAAATGACCGGACCTCCACATCTTCGGTGTCACATCAACATGTGACGGACCTGCACACCAATATTGACGGAACATGCGTTGCGCACATTCCGGGAGAGTGCTAGCATTGCTGCGCGGCGGATTGCTCGTAGGCTGTTACGGTCAGCCTACGAGCAATCCTTGTGCAGCCAGACGATCAAGCCTGGTATTAGCAGGCGATCACGTCGTGTTGTCAGGCGATCACGTCGTCGACCGCTACGTCCGCCGTGACGTCCTGCACGACGCCGAGCAGGCCGTACGACTTGGTCTGCTGCGTGGTGCTGGTCTTGCTGGACAGCTGGATGTCCAGGTCACCGGCGATCATCTTGGCCTCGGCCAGTTCGAGGACGAGAGGCAGTTCGGTCTTCATGGTGTCTCCCTTCTCGGGTCTTGCTCGGGTGTTGCCTTACACGCAGAAGCTCCGGAATCGGGCTCTCGCGGGATTGCAGGGTCCGCTGAGTCGTGATCAGGCGATCACGTCGTCGACCGCAACGTCCGCCGTGATGTCCTGCACGACGCCGAGCAGGCCGAACGACTTGGTCTGCTGCCTGGTGCTGGTCTTGCTGGACAGCTGGATGTCCACGTCACCGGCGATCATCTTGGCCTCGGCCAGTTCGAGGACGAGAGGCAGTTCGGTCTTCATGGGGGTCTCCCTTCTCGGATCTTGCTCGGGTGTTGCCTTACATGTGGAAGCTTAGGAATCGGGTGCTCGCGGGAACTTAGGGTTCGATTAAAGGCCGCTTATGGGTCGTGCCCACGGTCGACATTCGCACTGGTGGAGGGCCTGTACGAGAATCTGAAAAAAAATGTGGAGGTCGGCGACCGTGGCGGGCGCCTCTGTGCGTTCCCTGTCGGGTGTGGGCGTGCCGCAGTCGTCCGCGGGTCGGGCAGAGCCGGGGCCGCGCGCGGTGGGAGGGACTGGAACGGGTGCCGCCGCGCGACGGGTCCTCGGCAGGATGGCGAGGCGCGGGGTGTCCGATGAGCGGGGCGGCTAGAGACGCCGTGGGCGGGGCATGGGGCGGGGCTCGATGTCGATCTCCCGCATCCGCGCGGCGTAGATGTCGTGGTGGCGTCGGGCCTCGCCCAGCCGGCCGGCCTCCAGCAGCGCCGCCACCAGGTCGAGGCGCACCTCTTCGTCGTAGGGGTCCTCCTCGAGCAGCCGTAGGCCTGCCTCGATGACCCGGTCGACGTCTCCGGAGGCCCGGAAGCACGAGACGAGCGCGCGCAGCACCGCGATCCGCTTGGCGCGGATCTCCTCGGCCAGCAACCCCGCCCACTCCTGGTAGGGGTCGTCCTCGAACAGTTGACCGCCGTGGGCGGCCACCGCGCCCATGAGCAACTCAGGGGCGTCGGGTTCGCCGCTGCGGTGGGCGTTGAGTGCCGCAGCGGCTCGCTCCATGAACTCCTCGACGTCGATCCGGACACGAGAGCTGTCAAGCCAGACGACGGAGCCGTCGGACATCAACGGGCTCGGCTCACCGGGACGGGGCTCGAGGATGTCGCGGACCGTCGAGAGCAGCACCGAGAGCCGGTTGGCCGACTTGCCCGGGTCACTGTCCGGCCACAGCAGTTCCGCCAGCCGGTCCCGCGGTGTGGGCCGCCGGTGGGCGACGAGGATCTTGATCAGGTCCCGCGCCTTCTTCGACTGCCATTCACCCTTGGGGACCGGCACCCCGTCACGGATCACCTGGAAGACGCCGAGGGCCTGGATGGACACCCGGGGAGTGGAGTGGAGCAGGACCGCGAGCGGCCCGGCAGCCCGCCGCGACTCGATGTCGACGCCGCTCGCGCGCAGCGTCTGGACGGCTCGACCGGCCTCGAGCCGCGCCGACGGACCCCCGAAGCTGCCTGCGGCCATCCGGGCCACGGCCTCGTCCAGGATGCAGCCGGTCTCCTGCCAGATCTGGATCGCCTCGGCCAGCAGCTCGACGTCCGTGCTCGGGTTCTCGGAGGCCTGCACGCTCAGCAGGATCGCCTCGGCCAGACCGAGGTCATCGCGTCGCCTGCGGGCGACCGCCCCTGCACGGGCGGCGTCCATGACGGCGGCCGTCCGGTCGCCGCCCAGCAGAGCGACCCAACCACGCGTCAGCAGTGCCGCCACCTGGTGGAGCGGTTCCGACATCGCCACCGCCCGTTCGGCCAGCCTGCGGGCCAGGCGGAGGTCGTCGGCGGCTCGGACGCGGGCCAGCCCCATCAGGGCGTGCGAGGACCCGATCGAGTCGGGGCCGCCCGCGGCCGTCGTCAGGGCTTCCTCGTACGCCGCACGGGCACGCTCCAGCTGGCCCCGGATGCGGTACAGGTCGCCCAGACCCGACAGCGGCCAGGCGAGGAACCGCGAGCCGAGACGCTGGAACAGCTCGATGGCGGCAGTCAGCTCCTCCGCCGCCGTGTCGAGTGCCCCGAGGCGGATGCTCGCCTGGGCGAAGGTCGTACGCGCATGTGCCTCGAGGAAGGGGACTCCGCACTTCTGACCGAGAGCCCGCAGGGGTCCCGCCTCGGCCGCCGCGTCGCGCGGCGATCCCATCTCGAGCACGTGCACGGCGCGGCTGACACGGACCCACAACTGTTGCACAAGGTCGTTCTCGTTCTCCGCGAACCCCAGCGCATTGGCGAAGTGGGCGTCCACGTTGCGGCGGTCGCCATCGGCGGCGGCGAGCATGGCGAGCACGTTGTGAACCGGGCCGTATGCACTCGGGAGGCCGCAGCGCCTCGCCCGTCCCAGCGCCTGGTGGGCGACCCTCCTGGCGTCGTGGAGGTCGCCGACCATGCGATGGGCAGTCGCCACCTGCGCCAGCAACCACGCCTCGTCGAGGGCGTCCTCCCGCTCGAGTGCGAAGTTCTCGAGCAGTGAGGGGATCTTGCCGAACTCGCCCTGCATCGTGAGCATCCAGATGATCCGCCACCCGAGCTCCGGCCGGAGCTGCTCGTCGTTCCCGGCGGCGCGCTGGTAGGAGTCGAAGGCGGCGAGCCAGAGTCCCCGCACCTGGCGTGCCCGGTCGAGTGTCTGCTGGAGCCGCACGTCGTCCGCCGGCTGCGTCGCGAGCTCGGCCGCCTGGAGGACGGCGTCGGTGTCGGTGTCGCCGGATGGCAGCGGGGCGGCGCCGTGGTCGATCAGCAGGGAGGCCGTCCTCTCGTGGTCCCCCGCGGCGACGAGGTGCCGCAGCGCCTGGCCGTACGCTCCCCTCGCCATGCACTCGCCGGCTGCGGCCGCGAGCAGCCCTGCCCGCTCGGCCCGTGGCGTGACGGCCTCGTGCCGGAAGTAGTCGGCCAGTGCGGGCGGCAACGTCCAACCGGAGACGTCGCCGGGTGTGCGTCGCAGGAGACCCCGGCGGGTCAGGTCTGCCAGCACCGCCGCCGGGTCCTGCGCCTCGCCGCCGATGGTGGCCGGGCTCGTGACCCCACCGAACACGGCGATCCGCCGCAGGAGGTCCTGTACCCAACGCGGCTCGGTGCCGACGACCTCCTCGGTCAGGTAGGCGTGGAACCGCTCGCCAGGATGCACCAGGTTCTCCAGGGCCTCGGCGTACTCGCTGGGTCCCAATCGAGGCAGCGCCTCGGCCGCCGCCTGGACGGCCGTCGGCCACCCGCCGGTCCACTCCCACACCTGCTCGGCGAGGGCGTCGTGAGGAACGTCCGTCCGACGCAGGATCTCGGCGACCTCGGAGCGGGTGAACGCCAGGTCGGATGCGTCGATGTCGCTCACCAACCCCTGGCCGCGCAGTCGGGCGAGGGAGAAGGGCACCTCTCGACGCGAGACGAGGACGATGCGGAACAGGTCTGGGGCGTACCAGCACAGTCCCTCGAGCAGTCGCACGGCGCCCGACCGGGGCGGCAGCCGCTGGACGTCGTCCACGACGAGGACGAGTTCTCGGGTGAGGGCTCTGCTGAGCCACTCGCCCGCTTCCGCGGCCTTCGCACCGAGGTGATCCGCGTCGCCGGTGCCCGTCGGGACGTCGGTGACCAGGTCCGGCCCGTCCGGTCCCACTGCTCCCCGGAGCGCCTCCAGGACACACGCGGCGTCCTGCCGGCACTCCGACCCCAGCCAGACGGAGCGGCGACGGCTCGCCCAGGACGCGACGGCGGTCGTCTTCCCCCATCCCGCCGCGCCGAGGACCACGCAGACCCGACTTCGTCCGAGGTTGGCGAGCTCGCGGTGGAGCGAGCCTGCCGGGCGCCGTCCTTCCGGACGCGCGCCGAGTTCCATCGTCATGCTGTTCCCCCTGCGTCGAGCCGATACCGGAGCGGACGGTCGCCGCTCCGTCACCGGTCATGGACGTCAGCACTCCTGGTCACCGTGTCCGGCACGGGTCCGCAGCCCTGGGTCGACGAGGCCGTGGATCGCGGTCGAGCCGCGGCACGCGGGTCCGCCCCTCGCGATGGGGCGGTCCGTCGTCCGGCAGTGGCCGGCTGCTTCCCCGCGGCTCGAGCGTCGAGGTCCACGGGGGACCCGGCGACCACCATCGGACGAAGTCGATCCAGCGTGAGCGGACGGCGTAGAGGCAGCTAGCGAGCACCACCCCCGTACAGGCTCGTGAGCTACGGCGACGGAGCGCCGAGCACGTGGTCCGTCGGTCCTCGCACGGACCGCTCGTGGATTACGAAACGTCTACAAGCCATAACTGGGGGGGCAACAGGGGGTAGCGACTTGATTCCTCGGGGAGGCGGCTCTGTGACGCGCGCCTTGGCGGTCCGCGCACACAGACGTACGCCGCGTAGTCACACCCCTGAAAGAGACCGGGCAGGACCGCCATGGCCGCACATCGCGTGCGTCGGAGACGGCGACGGCGGTGCACCCGCTGAGGGGTGCACCGCCGTCGGCGTCCGTCGTGCGCTCGGCGGCCGCTCGGAGAGGGCCAGCGGCAGCGGGTGGGGTCAGTGGTGCCCGTTCTCCTGGGCCCGCGCGAGCGAGGCGTGGATCTCCGCCTCGGCCTCCGCGCGGCCGACCCACTCGGCGCCCTCGACCGACTTGCCGGGCTCGAGGTCCTTGTAGGTCTCGAAGAAGTGCTGGATCTCCAGCCGGTCGAACTCCGACACGTCGTGGATGTCGGTGAGGTGGGCCATGCGCGGGTCGGTGGCCGGCACGCAGAGGACCTTGTCGTCCCCGCCCTTCTCGTCGGTCATCCGGAACATGCCGATGGCCCGGCAGGTGATGAGACACCCGGGGAACGTCGGCTCGTCCAGCAGCACCAGGGCGTCGAGCGGGTCGTCGTCCATGCCCAGGGTGTTCTCGATGTAGCCGTAGTCCGCGGGATAGCGGGTGGAGGTGAAGAGCATCCGGTCCAAGCGGATGCGTCCGGTGGCGTGGTCCAGCTCGTACTTGTTCCGCTGGCCCTTCGGGATCTCGATCGTCACGTCGAACTGCACGGGTCGTAGTGTGGCTCACCGGACCCCGGGCGACCGCCGGAGGTCGTTCCAGGGGGTGGGCACCATCGCGTCGAGCGGGTCGGCGACCGTCACGCCGAAGTACTCACGGTTGCGTCGCCGGCTCCTCCTCGGCCTCGTCGTGGTGCTGCTCCTGGTCGCCGGCGGCGTGTGGCTCCTGGTCGCTCCCGGGTCCGGGGACGGCGGGACGGCGGACGAGCCGGGCGTCGCCGAGGCCCGGCTGCCCGACGTCGAGGCCGCCGCGCCGGTGCTGGCCGCGCTGGGATCGGAGGCGCCCGCGCCGGACGCCGACGTCCTGGCCGCCGACCTGGAGCCGCTGCTGGCCGCGCCCGCCCTCGGCGCCGGCGTCTCGGCGTCCGTCGTCGACGTCGCGACCGGCGAGCTGCTGCTGGACCGGGACGCCGACACCCCGGCGGTCCCGGCGTCGACGGCGAAGCTGCTCACCGCTGTCGCCGCGCTGACCACGCTGGGCCCGGAGACCACCTTCGAGACGACGGTCGTGGCGGGGGAGGCCCCGGGCGAGATCGTCCTCGTCGGCGGCGGCGACCCCACGCTGTCGACGACCGCGCCCTCCCTGAGCTACCCCGGCGCGCCGACCGTCGCCGACCTCGCCGCGCAGGTCCGAGCCGCCCTGCCGTCGGGTACCCAGGTCACCCGCGTCGTCGTCGACAGCTCGCTGTTCACCGGGCCGCTGACCGCCGCCGGCTGGGGTCCCGGCGACGCGCCCTCCAGCTACGCCGCCCCGGTCACCGCCACCGCGGTGGACGGCGCCCGCGTGCGCCCCGGGGAGCCCGCGCGCAGCGGCCAGCCGGGTCTGGACGCCGGCGCCGCGCTCGCCGACGCCCTCGGCGTGCCCGGCGCGGGCATCGCACTCGACGTCGCGCCGGAGGGCGCCGAGACGCTCGGCACGGTGCACTCCGCGCCGGTGGCCCGGCTGGTGGAACAGGCGCTGTCCCAGTCCGACAACCTGCTCGCCGAGACCCTGGCCCGCCACGTCGCCCTCGCCCGCGACCTGCCGGCCACCTTCGAGGGGTCCGCGGACGCGGTGACCTCGGCGCTGGCGGCGGCCGGCCTCGACGTCGCCGGGGTGACGCTGCTCGACGGCAGCGGCCTGTCCCAGGACGACCGGGTGCCCGTCGACCTGCTCACCGACCTGCTCACCGGCGCGGCCGACGGCACCCTCTCCGAGGCGACGGCGGTGCTATCCGGGCTGGCCGTCGCCGGTTACGACGGCACCCTCGCCGACCGCGGCGACGAGGACCCCCGGACCGCACCCGGCACGGTGCGCGCCAAGACCGGCACGCTGCTCGGCGTCCACGCCCTCGCCGGCACGGTGGTCACCGTGGACGGCCGGCTGCTGGCCTTCGCCGTCGTCGCGGACGGCGCGCCGGGCGACGGGCAGGCGGCCGAGGACGCCCTGGACGACGTCGCGACCGCGCTGGCCGGCTGCGGCTGCCGCTGAACGGCCTCGCCCCGGGACCGCCCTGAGCGTGCGAGGGGTGGGGAGGGCGAGGCCCTCCTACGAGGCGTGGGGGGAAGGGTGGTCCTCTTTCCGCGTACGGTGAGGCGATGAGCAGCGCCGCCTCGATGGTCGACTGGGAGCTCGCCGGACGCACCGCCCGCCGCCTGGTCGGCCCGGGCCCGGAGACGACGCGGGAGGAGGCCGCCGCCGTCGTCCGCGAGCTGCACGAGGCCGCCGCCACCGCCGTGGCCCACGTCGAGCGGCTGACCGGTCTGCAGGCGCTCCCGTCGGGCCCGGTGCCCGAGGTCGCCGTCGTCGACCGCCCCGGCTGGGTGGACGCGAACGCCGCGGGGATGGCCGCGCTGATGGATCCCCTGGTCGAGGCGCTCATGGCCCGGCAGGACTCCCGCCCCGGCCCGCTGGCCACCGCGATCGGCTCGCGGGCCACCGGCGTGCAGGCCGGCGGGATCCTCGCCTTCCTGTCCTCGCGCGTGCTGGGCCAGTACGAGGTGTTCGGCACCGGCGGCCGGCTGCTCCTGGTCGCGCCCAACATCGTCGACGCCGAGCGCCGCCTGGGCGTGGACCCGAGCGACTTCCGGCTGTGGGTGTGCCTGCACGAGGTCACCCACCAGCTGCAGTTCACCGTGTTCCCGTGGCTGCGCGACCACCTCGAGGCGCAGGTGGCGGAGTTCGTGGCGGCCACCGACCTCGACGCCGACGTCCTGCGCGACCGGCTGCGCGACGTCCTGCGCGGCATCGGCGACGCCGTCCGTGGGGGTGAGGGCAGCGACGACAGCGGCCTGATGGCGCTGGTCCAGGACCCCCGCCAGCGCGCCGTCCTGGACCGGGTCACCGCGGTGATGAGCCTGGTCGAGGGGCACGCGGAGTACGTCATGGACGGCGTGGGGCCCGACGTCGTCCCGTCGGTGAAGACGCTGCGCAAGCGCTTCGCGCAGCGGCGCAAGGGCCGTGGCCCGCTGGACCGCGTGCTGCGCCGGCTGCTCGGGCTGGAGCAGAAGATGAAGCAGTACGCCGACGGGCGGCACTTCGTCGGCGGCGTCGTCGACCTCGTCGGCATGGAGGGCTTCAACCGCGTCTGGTCGGGGCCGGAGACGCTGCCCCGCATCGAGGAGCTCACCGACCCGGCCCGCTGGGTGGAGCGGGTGCACGGCCGCCCGGCCATCGTCGCCGGGGGCTCGTGACCGCCGGCGAGGGGTAGCGGTGTCCGGCCCGCCGCCGGCGGTCGCCCGGATCCGCAGCGCGGTGCGTCCCGGCCTGACGTCGTCGACGGCCCCGGTGCTGGTCGCCGTCAGCGGGGGAGCGGACTCCCTCGCCCTGGCCGCGGCCGTGGCGTTCGAGGCCCCGCGCGCCGGCGTCCCCGCCGGGGCGGTGACCGTCGACCACGGGCTGCAGCCCGGGTCGGCCGCCCGCGCCGAGGCCACCGCCGGGCTGCTGCGCGGCCTGGGCCTGGACCCGGTCTCCGTCGTCCCGGTGCGCGTCGGTGCGGACGGCGGTCCCGAGGGCGCGGCCCGCGCCGCCCGGTACGCCGCGCTCGCCGAGGTCGCGGCGCGCGGCGGTGCCCGCGTGGCCCTCGGCCACACCCTCGACGACCAGGCCGAGACCGTGCTGCTCGGGCTGGGCCGCGGCTCGGGGCCGCGCAGCGTCGCGGGGATGGTCGAGCACCGCGGGCACTGGTGGCGGCCGCTGCTCGGCGTGCGCCGGGAGACCACCCGCGCCGCCTGCGCCGACCAGGGGCTGCCGGTGTGGGAGGACCCGTGGAACGCCGACCCGGCGTACACGCGCGTGCGGCTGCGCACCGAGGTGCTGCCGCTGCTGGAGGAGGTGCTCGGGGGCGGCGTCGCGCCCGCCCTCGCCCGCACCGCGGCGATGCTGCGGGAGGACCTCGACGCCCTCGACGACCTGGCCGCCGCCGAGCTGTCCCGGCTGGCCGGCGCCGAGTCACCCCCCGCCGACCCCGTTCCGGCCCGCGACCTCGCCGCTCTGCCCCCCGCCCTCCGGCGCCGCGTGCTCCGGGGCTGGCTGCGCGGCGCGGGCGTGCCGGACCTCCAGGCGGTGCACCTCGCCGCCGTCGACGCCCTGCTCACCCGGTGGCGCGGGCAGGGCCGGATCGACCTACCGGGCGGTGCGGGGGTGGTCCGGGCGTCTGGCAGGCTCGTGGTCCTGCCCCCGGATGCGCGGGGCTCCTGATCCGCACCACCTGAGGAGCGCGACACGTGAGTGAGCAGGCCAGCGGCACCGCAGAGCTGGGCAACCACCACGGCTACGGCCCCGACATCGACCACGTGCTCCTCAGCGAGGAGCAGATCCAGGCCAAGATCGCCGAGCTGGCCGCCCGGATCGCCGAGGACTACGCCGGCAAGGAGGTCCTGCTGGTCGGCGTCCTCAAGGGTGCGGTGCTCTTCATGAGCGACTTCGCGCGGGCGCTGCACCTGCCCACCCAGATGGAGTTCATGGCCGTGTCGTCCTACGGCTCGGCCACCAGCTCCTCCGGCGTCGTCCGCATCCTCAAGGACCTCGACCGGGACATCAGCGACAAGCACGTCCTGGTGATCGAGGACATCATCGACTCCGGGCTGACCCTCTCCTGGCTGCTCAAGAACCTCGGCAGCCGCCGGCCGGCGTCCCTCGAGGTGTGCGCCCTGCTGCGCAAGCCCGACGCGGTGAAGGTCGAGGTGCCGGTCCGCTACATCGGCTTCGACATCCCGAACGAGTTCGTCGTCGGCTACGGCCTGGACTACGCCGAGCGTTACCGCGACCTGCCCTACATCGCCACGCTGCGCCCCGAGGTGTACCAGTGACACCGCGGTCCTACCGGACCGCACCGCGGCCAGCGGCCGTCCCCGGCCGGCGCTGAGCCCCTGCCCGTGTCCCGGTCGGGGAACCCTCCGGGCCCCCGCGACCGGTCCACCCCGGCCCGGGTGCCGTCCCGGCACCCGTAGGGCCGTGGCCACGGCCGTCCCGGGCTGCGCTGAGCCGCTGCGGTGTCCGCTGACGGCGGCTTCCCCGACGGGGGGACGTGCAGGCGCTTCGCGGCTCGCGCACAGCTGTCGTCCAGGGTCCCCGGTGTACCGTCGATCGCAACGACGCTGCACGAGCGCCGGGGTGCCCGCCCGGGTCGCCGAAGCGTCCCCGCGGACGATCAGGAGGGTGGACGGGCCAGGCCGGACCCCCGGCCGCCCGGCATCGGTGTATGGAACGTAAGAAGATCTTCCGCTCCGTGTGGTTCTGGGTCGTCCTCGTCGTCCTCCTGGCGTTGGCGTTCTCCTCGCTGTTCCGCGGCAACGGTGGCTACCAGGAGGTCAGCACCGCGACCGCGCTGGAGCAGATCACCGGCGGCAACGTCGAGTCGGTCACGATCAACGACAAGGAACAGACGCTCGACCTCGACCTGACCAACGCGGTCGACGGCAGCGACAAGATCACCGCGTCCTACCCGATCGGCGCGTCGGACGACATCTTCGACCTGGTCTCCGGCCTGAACGGCGACGGGGGCGGCGTCGACTTCAACACCAACGTCACGCAGGACAACGTCCTGGTCAGCATCCTGATCAGCTTCCTGCCGTTCGTGATCCTCCTGCTGCTGCTGTTCTGGCTGTTCAACTCCATGCAGGGCGGCGGCCGCGGCGTCATGGCCTTCGGCAAGTCCAAGGCCAAGGTGGTCAGCAAGGACACCCCGAAGACGACCTTCGCCGACGTCGCCGGCGCCGACGAGGCGATCGAGGAACTGCACGAGATCAAGGACTTCCTCGCCAACCCGGTCAAGTTCCAGGCCGTGGGCGCCAAGATCCCCAAGGGCGTGCTGCTGTTCGGCCCGCCCGGCACCGGCAAGACGCTGCTCGCCCGCGCCGTCGCCGGTGAGGCCGGGGTGCCGTTCTTCTCGATCTCCGGCTCGGACTTCGTCGAGATGTTCGTCGGTGTGGGCGCCAGCCGCGTCCGCGACCTGTTCGAGCAGGCCAAGCAGAACGCGCCGGCGATCATCTTCGTCGACGAGATCGACGCCGTCGGCCGGCACCGGGGCGCCGGCATGGGCGGCGGCCACGACGAGCGCGAGCAGACGCTCAACCAGATGCTCGTCGAGATGGACGGCTTCGACGTCAAGGGCGGCGTCATCATGATCGCCGCCACCAACCGGCCCGACATCCTCGACCCCGCCCTGCTGCGCCCGGGCCGCTTCGACCGGCAGATCGCCGTCGACCGCCCCGACCTCGAGGGCCGCAAGGCGATCCTCTCCGTCCACGCCAAGGGCAAGCCGCTCGCGCCGGACGTCGACCTGGAGACCGTCGCCCGCCGCACCCCCGGCTTCACCGGCGCCGACCTCGCCAACGTGCTCAACGAGGGCGCGCTGCTCACCGCCCGCAACAACGGCACGGTCATCACCGACGCCACCCTCGAGGAGGCGATCGACCGCGTCATCGCCGGCCCCGAGCGCAAGACGCGGGCGATGAGCGAGAAGGAGAAGAAGGTCACCGCCTACCACGAGGGCGGGCACGCCCTCGTGGCGCACGCGCTGCCCAACCTGGACCCGGTGCACAAGGTGACGATCCTGCCGCGCGGCCGCTCGCTGGGGCACACGCTCGTGCTGCCGACCGAGGACAAGTACACGCAGACCCGGTCGGAGATGATCGACACCCTCGCCTACGCCCTGGGCGGGCGGGCCGCCGAGGAGCTGGTCTTCCACGAGCCGACCACCGGCGCGGGCAACGACATCGAGAAGGCCACCTCGCTGGCCCGCGCGATGGTCACCCAGTACGGCATGAGCGCCAAGCTGGGCGCGGTCAAGTACGGCAGCAACGAGTCCGAGCCGTTCCTCGGCCGGGACATGCACACCCGGCCGGACTACTCCGACGCCGTCGCCGCGGACATCGACGCCGAGATCCGCGCGCTCATCGAGGCCGCCCACGACGAGGCCTGGGAGATCCTGGTGGAGTACCGGGGGGTCCTCGACCAGCTCGTGCTGGAGCTGATGGAGAAGGAGACCCTCTCCAAGGAGGACATGGCCCGCATCTGCGAGCCGGTCACCAAGCGGCCCTCGCTGGCGCCGTACAACGGCTTCGGCAAGCGGACGCCCTCGGACCAGCCGCCGGTGCTGACCCCCGCCGAGCGGGCGGCGCAGAACGGCAGCGGCCGGATCGGCGGCGGCTCCACGGCGGTCGGTGACGTCGGCGCACCGGTGCAGCGGTGAGTGAGCTCGTGGCGCCACGGACGCGGTCGACGGGCGCCGGCGGGGTGGCGGCGTGAGCGAGGTCCCGGCGGAGCCGGACGATCTGCTCCTGCGGCGACCGCCGAACTCCGGCGTCGACCAGGAGCGGGCCGAGGCCGCCGTCCGTGAGCTGCTCATCGCCGTCGGGGAGGACCCGGACCGGCCCGGGCTGAAGGACACCCCGGGCCGGGTCGCCCGCGCCTACGCGGAGACCTTCGCCGGCCTGTGGCAGGACCCCGCCGACGTCCTCGCGACCACGTTCGACGAGGACCACGACGAGATGGTCCTGGTCAAGGACATCCCGATGTACTCGACCTGCGAGCACCACCTGGTGCCCTTCCACGGCGTCGCGCACATCGGCTACATCCCCGGCGACGACGGCCGGGTGACCGGCCTGTCGAAGCTGGCGCGGCTGGTGGAGGTCTACGCCCGCCGCCCGCAGGTGCAGGAGCGGATGACCAGCCAGATCGCCGACGCGCTGGCCGAGGTCCTCAAGCCGCGCGGGGTGCTGGTCGTCATCGAGGCCGAGCACCTGTGCATGGCGATGCGCGGTATCCGCAAGCCCGGCTCGACGACGGTCACCTCCGCCGTCCGCGGGATCTTCCGCGACAACCCGGCCACCCGCAGCGAGGCGATGAGCCTCGTGCTGGGGCGGTGACCGCCCTCGAGCTGCCCCGCCCCGGCCACTGCGTGGTCATGGGGGTCCTGAACGTCACGCCCGACTCGTTCTCCGACGGTGGCTGCTTCGCCGACGCACACTCGGCGGTCGCGCACGGACTGGCCATGCACGCCGCCGGTGCCGACTACGTCGACGTCGGCGGGGAGTCCACCCGCCCCGGCGCCGACCGGGTGGACACCGACGAGGAGTGCCGCCGGGTGCTGCCCGTCATCCGGGAGCTCGCCGACGCCGGGGTGCGGGTCAGCGTCGACACCACGCGCGCCGAGGTCGCGGAGGCCGCGCTGGGCGCCGGCGCCACCCTGGTCAACGACGTGAGCGGCGGGCTGGCCGACACCGGCATGGCCCGGCTGGTCGCCGACGCCGGCGTGCCCTGGGTGCTCATGCACTGGCGCGGGCACAGCCGGGAGATGTACGCCGCGGCCCGCTACGGGGACGTCGTCACCGAGGTCTGCGCGGAGCTCACCGCCCGCGTGGAGGACGTCGTCGCCGCAGGCGTGGCGCCCGAGCAGCTGGTCCTCGACCCCGGGCTGGGCTTCGCCAAGCGGGCCGAGCACAACTGGCGGCTGCTCGCCGGCCTCGACCGCATCGTCGGCCTCGGCCTCCCGGTGCTGGTCGGCGCCTCCCGCAAGACCTTCCTCGGCCGGCTGCTGGCCGACGCCGAGGGCACCGTGCGGCCCGCCGAGCAGCGGGACGCCGCCACCCTGGCCACCACCGTGCTCGCGGCCGAGGCCGGTGCCTGGGGGGTGCGGGTGCACGACGCGGCCGCCTCCGCCGACGCCGTCCGCACCGTCGCCGCCGTCCAGGCCGCCCGCCGTGAGGGGAGCACCCGTGGCCAGTGACCACCCGCCCCGCCGCCCCGACCGCATCGCCGTCCACGGCATCACCGCGCACGCCCACCACGGCGTCTACGACTGGGAACGGGAGAGGGGCCAGACCTTCCGCGTCGACGCCGTCCTCGAGCTCGACACCGCCCCCGCCGCGGCCGGTGACGACCTCGAGAAGACGGTCAACTACGCCGAGCTGGCCCAGCAGCTGCACGCCGTCCTCACCGGGGAGCCGGTGGACCTGCTGGAGACCCTCGCCCAGCGCCTGGCCGACGTCTGCCTCGCGTCCGCGCTCGTCGACGCCGTCGAGATCACCGTGCACAAGCCCGACGCCGACCTGGGCGTGCCCTTCGACGACGTCAGCGTGAGCATCCGCCGCGAGAAGCGGGCATGAGCCGCGCCGTCCTCTCCCTCGGCGCCAACCTCGGCGACCGCGCCGCCGCGCTGCGCGGCGCCATCACCGCGCTGGCGGACGACGGCGTGCTCGTCGCCCGCTCGACGCTGTACGAGACGCCGCCGTGGGGGCCGGTCGAGCAGCCCCCGTACCTCAACGCGGTCGTCGTGGTGCGCGGCGACCGGGACGCCGCCGGGTGGCTGGCCCGCGCCGCCGAGCTGGAGCAGGCCGCCGGGCGCACGCGGGAGGTGCGATGGGGCGCGCGCACCCTCGACGTCGACGTCGTCACGGTCACCGGGGACGACGGGCAGCCGGTGCTCTCGGACGACCCGGTGCTCACGCTGCCGCACCCGCGCGCGCACGAGCGGGCGTTCGTCCTCGTGCCGTGGCTGAGCCTGGACCCCGCGGCGGAGCTCCCCGGCCACGGGCGCGTCGCCGACCTGCTGGCCGCGCTGCCGCCCGAGGACGTCGCGGCCGTCGTCCGCTGGGACCACCTCCAGTGAGGCCGGTGTCCCGGCGGGACCTCGCCGTCCTGGCCGCCGGCCTGGCCGTCGCGACCTGGCTGGTGGTGCGGACGGCGTACGGGTCGCTGCCCGGGCTGAGCTGGTGGCTGCCGGTGCCGCTGGCCGTCCTGGCCGTGGCGGAGCTGCTCGGCGCCCGCACCCTGCGGGCCCGCCTGGCCGCCCAGCGCGACCGCCGTCCACCGGCCGAGCGGGGCACCGCACCCCCGGTGCGGCCCGTCGAGCCGATGCTGGTGGCCCGCGCCGCGGTGCTCGCCCAGGCCAGCGCCTACGTGGGCGCGGCGTTCGTCGGCATCTGGCTGGGCGTGCTCGCGCACGTGGCGCCGGCCGTGTCGCGGCTCGAGGCGGCGGCGGGGGACACCGTCGCCGCCGTGGTCGGCGTGGCCTGCGCGGCGGCCCTGCTCGGCGCGGCGCTGTGGCTGGAGTCGGTCTGCCGCATCCCGCCGTCGAGTCAGGACGACGAACCGCCCGCGGCGGCGCGCGGCTGAGACCCGCCGGTCAGGACGACGACGCGACCGACCGGCGCAGTGCCGCGTGCAGGGACCCGGGCGTGAGGACGCCCAGGTAGCGGTCGCCGTCGACGACCGCGACCCAGCCGGCGTCGGACTGCAGCATCGTGGCCAGCGCCGTCTTCAGCGGCGCGCCGACCGGCACCGTGTCCCCGCCCGGGGCCATCGCCGAGGCCACGGGCCCGGCCCCGGCCGCCCGCGAGGCGGGCAGCCACCCGGCCGGCCGCGCCCCGTCCAGGACCACCGCCCACGCGGCGCCGGCCCGGTCCAGCACCGCGCCGGCGTCGGCCAGCCCGTCGTCGGCCCGCAGCACCGGCGGCTGCTCCAGGTCGGCGGCGTCGACGGCGGTCACCGCCAGCCGCTTGAGCCCGCGGTCCGCGCCGACGAAGTCGGCCACCCGGTCGTTGGCGGGTCGCCCCAGCAGCTCGGCCGGCGGCGCGAACTGCTCGACCCGGCCGCCGCTGCTCATCACCGCGATGCGGTCGCCGAGCCGCACCGCCTCCTCGATGTCGTGGGTGACGAACACGATCGTCTTGCGCACCGTCTCCTGCAGCCGCAGGAACTCCGTCTGCAGCCGCTCGCGCACCACCGGGTCGACGGCGGAGAACGGCTCGTCCATCAGCAGGACGGCGGGGTCGGCGGCCAGGGCGCGGGCCACCCCGGCCCGCTGCCGCTGCCCGCCGGAGAGCTGGGCGGGGTAGCGGTCCCCGTGGACGGCGGGGTCGAGGCCGACCGTCGCCAGCAGTTCGTCCACCCGGTCGCGGGTGCGCCGCTTGTCCCACCCCAGCAGGCGCGGGACGGTGCCGACGTTGGTGCGCACCGTCTGGTGCGGGAACAGGCCCACGCTCTGGATGACGTAGCCGATGCGGCGGCGCAGCCGGTCGGCGTCGGCGCGGGTGACGTCCTCGCCGCCGATCAGGATGCGGCCGGTCGACGGCTCGATGATCCGGTTGATCATCTTCATGGTCGTCGTCTTGCCGCAGCCCGACGGCCCGACCAGCACCGACAGCTCCCCGGCGGCGAGGGTCAGGTCGAGCTCGGCGACGGCGACCGTGCCGTCCGGGTAGACCTTGCTGACCCCCTCCAGGCGGATCTCCTGGGCGACGCCGTCCCCGGTGGGCGCCGGGCGTGCCGTGGTGGGGACGGGCGGAGCGGCAGTAGCGTCCACGACGTGGCCTCCCTGGGTGCTCGTCCCCTGCTGGGCGCGGCGGGCGACCCGGGTTCGCAGGTGCTCGCGGCGGACGGGGCGCCGAACCCCTGGTTCGACCCGTCGTACGTGACCGACAACTGGTCCACCATTGTGGGCCACCTCGGCCAGCACGTCAGGCTGACGGTCGGCGCGGTGCTGCTGGGGGCGCTGCTCGCGCTGCCACTGGCGCTGCTGGCCCGGCGCACGCGCCTGCTGTCGGGGCCGGTGCTGGGGCTGTCGTCGGTGGTCTACACGATCCCGTCGCTGGCGATGTTCTCGTTCCTGGCGCCGGTGACCGGGCGGCTGTCGGCCACGACGGTGCTCATCGGCCTGACGCTCTACACGCTGGTCATCCTGGTGCGGAACTTCCTCGCCGGGCTGCAGGCGGTGCCGGACGACGTCCGGGAGGCGGCCCGGGGGATGGGGTACGGCCCGGCCCGGCTGTTCCTCCAGGTCGACCTGCCGCTGGCCCTGCCCGCGTTCATGGCCGGGCTGCGGATCGCCACGGTCTCCACCGTCGCGCTGGTCACCGTGGGTGTCATCACCGGCAACGGCGGTCTGGGGCAGCTGATCGTCGGTGGGTTCAACGCCAACTTCTACCGCGCCGAGATCGTGACCGGCGCGGTCGGCTGCGTGCTCCTGGCCCTGCTGGCCGACGTGCTCCTCGCCGGGGTGGAGCGAGCGCTGACGCCGTGGACGAGGGCGCGCGCATGAGCGCCTTCGGCGACGCCGTCGTCTACCTCAACGACCCGCTGAACTGGACACGCCGCGGCGGCATCCTCGACCTGCTCGTCCAGCACCTCGCCGTCTCGGCGGCCGCGGTGCTGGCCGCGGCCGTGGTCGCCCTCCCGGCCGGCGTCCTGCTGGGCCGCAGCGGGCGCGGTGCCGGCGGCATCGTCGTGCTCTCCAACGTCAGCCGGGCGGTGCCGACCCTCGCCCTGCTCACGGTCTTCGCGGTGACCCCGATCGGCTTCAGCGACGCCGCGACGATCGTGGCGCTCGCGGTGTTCGCCGTCCCGCCGATGCTCACCAACACCTTCGTCGGCTTCCGCGAGGTCGACCGGGACGTCCAGGAGGCGGCCCGTGCGATGGGCATGAGCGGCGGCCAGATGCTCCGCCGGGTGGAGTTCCCCCTCGCCCTGCCGTTGGTCATGACCGGCGTCCGGACGGCGGCGGTGCAGGTGGTCGCGACCGCGACCCTGGCCGCGCTGGTCGGCGGGGGAGGGCTGGGCCGGGTCATCAACCTGGGCTTCGGCCAGCAGGACCTCGGCCAGATCATCGCCGGGGCGGTGCTCGTGGCCGCGCTTGCCCTGCTCACCGAGCTCGTGCTGGTGGTGCTGTCCTGGGCGGTCACCCCCGGGCCGCGCCGGCTGCCGCTGCTCGGCGTCCGCCAGGGGCAGGCGGGGCAGCCGGAGCCGACGGCGTCCGGCGTCCCGCTGTGAGCGGCTGACCAGGACCGCTTCGTAACAACCGGGCAACAGCTGCCGCTGCGGGTTGGTCCCCGAGCGGGCGGCAGAGTTGCATGTCCGTCGCGGGGCTCCTCCCGCCAGACACGCGTCGCGGCCGGTCGGCCGCACGGGACACAGAAGGCGGGCGACATGCGCAGCCGTACCCGGATCCTCCCTCCCCTCACCCTCGCGGCGGTGCTCCTCACGGCCACCGCCTGCGGTGAGTCCGGCTCGTCGGGCACCAGCGGGGGCGGCGGCAGCGGGAGCGCCGCCTCGGGCGACGCCTGCGCCCCGGTCGCCGGCGACCAGCTCGTGGTGCTCGAGGACGACCGCGAGCTGCAGAACGCCGACAACGTCGTCCCCGCCGTCAACGCCGCGACGGCCCAGGCCAACCCGGCGCTGCTGGCGGCGCTGAACGCGGTTTCCGCGGCCATGAGCACCGAGGACCTCATCGAGCTCAACGCCGCGGTCGACGTCGACCGGCAGAGCGCCGAGGACGTCGCCGCGGGCTGGGTCGAGGACAGCGGCGTGACCGACGGCCTGGAGCAGGGCAGCGGCACGATCGCCGTCGGCGGCGCGAACTTCACCGAGTCCACCGTCCTGGCCAACGTCTACGCCGACGTGCTGGGCGCCGCGGGCTTCGACGCCTCCGTGCGCGAGGTCGGCAACCGCGAGCTGTACCTGCCCGCGCTGATCTCCGGCTCGGAGATCCAGGTCTTCCCCGAGTACCTGTCGACGGTCACCGAGTTCCTCAACCGCCAGGTCAACGGGGCCGACGCCGAGCCGGTGGCCAGCGGCGACGCCCAGGCGACGGTGACCGCGCTGCAGCCGCTGGCCGAGCAGGTCGGGCTGGTGTTCGGAGAGCCCTCGGAGGCCGCCGACCAGAACGCCTTCGCCGTCACCCAGGAGTTCGCCGACGGCCTCGGCGTCACCACGCTCTCGGAGCTGGCCGACGCCTGCGGCGACGGCTCGCTGGTCCTGGGCGGCCCGGCCGAGTGCCCCGAGCGGCCGTTCTGCCAGCCGGGCCTGGAGGAGACCTACGGCCTGCAGTTCGCCGAGTTCCGCGAGCTGGACGCCGGTGGCCCGCTGACCAAGGCCGCCATCCAGCAGGGCGAGGTCTCGATCGGCCTGGTCTTCAGCTCCGACGGGGCCCTGGCCCAGTAGGAGGACCCCGTCCCCCCACCCTCCGCACGCTCAGGGTGGCCCCTGAACGGGGCCACCCGTGCGGCGCCCTCTCATGATGTGATCAGGGGCCTGCGCACCGTTACCCTGGAGCCCATGCCGGCCGACCGGGACGACGCGCGCACCGGTCGCTCCCCCGGGGCGCCCCCGGGCCTGCGCGCGGCCGGCCTGGCCGCCGGGTTCCTGCTCGCCGTCGCCGCCACGGTGGTCGTCTTCGTCACCGACGACCCGCAGGTCCTGCGGCTGGCGGTCGTGGGTGCGGCCTGGGCGTTCGTGCTCGCCGCGCTGGCGGGCTCCCGCCGGACCGGCGGCGGCGAGCCGGCCGACCGGCCGGACCTGGCCGCGGTGGAGCGCGCGGCCGCCGAGCGCGAGGCGGAGCTGCGGCTGGCCTACGAGCTCGAACTGGAGCGCGAGGTCGCCGCGCGCCGGGAGGTCGAGCTGCGGGCCGAGAACGACGTGCGCCGCGGGACCGAGCAGGCGATCCGCACCGAGCTCGACGCGCTGCGACGGGACCTGGCCCAGGTCCCCGAGCTGCGCCGCGACGTCGCTGCACTCGGGGAGCTGCGTGCGGGGCTGTCCCAGCTCGGCGACCTCCGGGGCGACCTCGCGCAGCTGACCGAGCTGCGTGCGGACGTCGGCCGACTGCGCACCGAGCTCACCGAGCAGCTGTCCGGGGAGATGCTCGTCGAGCGGATCATGCTGCGCACCCAGTCCTCCCGCACCGTCCCCGGGACGACGGAGCCGCCGGCCACCCGCACGATCGACGCCGCGGGCTGGTCCGGGCCGGTGTCCGAGCTCACCGCGGCCCGTCCGGCCGTGCGGCTGGAGGACCTCCCCGGCGACGGCCGGACGCGGCGGACCGACGCCGTGCGTGCCGGGCAGCCGACTGCCGCCTCCGCCGCGACTCCGCCTCCGCCGCCGCTGGACTGGCTGGCGGAGCGGGCCCTCGTCGAGCCGGGGGAGGCCGACTCCGCCCGCCGGTCCCGGCACGTCGCGGTGGCCGGCCCGCCCCGGCCGCAGCCGACCCGCCCCCCGGTGGAGGCGCCGGAACCCGAGCGGCGTCGCCGTTCCACCGACGAGCCGCCCGGCCGGCCGCCGGTGCCCGCGGAGCGGCCGACCGAGCAGCGTCCGGCCCTGCGGCCGGACGGCTCGACGCCCGCGTGGTCCGCGGCGCCGGCCGCACCCGCGGAGCCGGAGACGGGGTCGTCGCGGCTGGCGGAGATCCTCGCCGAGAACGGCGCCCCGCCGTCCGGAGGCCGCCGCCGGCGCCGCTACCGCGAGGACGGCGACGGCGACGACGTCCTCTCCCGGGTCCTCGGCGGAAACTGACGCCGGCTCTGCCGGGCCCGCCCGTTCCGGGCCCCGCGCAGGGCCCCGCCGCGAGCGTGCGAGTGGTGGGGGGCGAGGGGGTCCTCTTTCAGGCCGGGCCGCGCGACAGCGCGCCGCCGTCGAGGACCAGCGTCTGGCCGGTGACCCAGCCGGCGCCGTCCCCCAGCAGGTAGGCCGCCGCCTCCCCGACGTCGGCCGGCTCGCCGAGCCGGCCGACCGGGTACTGCGCGCTCACCTCGGCCTCCCGGCCCTCGTACAGGGCGGTGGCGAAGCGCGTGCGCACCACCGCCGGCGCGACCGCGTTCACCCGCACCCGCGGGCCGAGCTCCACCGACAGCTGGGTGACCAGGTTGATCAGCGCGGCCTTGCTCACGCCGTACGCGCCGATCATCGGCGAGGCCTTGAGCCCGGCCACCGACGCCACGACGAGGACCGAGCCGCCGTGCTCGGCCATCCACGCCCGCCAGGCCTCCTGCACCAGGCCGAGGGTGGAGACGACGTTGGTGTCGAGGATCTTGCGGAACCCGTCGAGCGGCAGGTCGACCAGCGGGCCGTAGAGCGGGTTGATCCCGACGTTGCCGACCAGCATGTCCAGGCCGCCGAAGGTGTCGACGGCGGTGCGCACCGCCTCGGCCCGGTGCTCGGGGTCCGCGGCGTTGCCGGCGACGGCGACGGCCACGTCGGGGCCGCCGAGGTCGTGGACCGCCTCGGTGAGGGCGTCGGCCTTGCGGGCGGTCACCACCACGCGCGCGCCGCGGTCGACCAGGCTCCGGGCGATCGCCAGCCCGATGCCGCGGCTGGCGCCGGTGACCAGTGCGGTCCGTCCCTCGAGGGTGCCCACGCGTCTCCTCCTGCAGTCGTCCGGGGTGCCGGCGCACACCGTAGGTGACCCACCGCACAGGGCGCAGGCGTTGCACCGGCCGTCTCCCGGTCACACACTCGCCTTCGGCGTTCCACCCGCGTGACACACCCGGTCGCAGCGGGGCCGGCGCCGGCCCGCACCACCAGCACGACCCGAGGGCCTCCAACGGAGGGGGCCACGACCTGTAGTCCGGTACCCGCGAGGGACTGGAACGAGAGGTGCACCGATGCCTGCTGCCCGCAGGACCCCGCGTGCTGCCGGTCTCTTCCCGGCTGACACCGCTCCCGCCCGTCTCCGCGTCGGCGTCGTGGGCGCCGGACGCGTCGGCGCCGTCCTGGGCGCCGCTCTCGCCGCCGCCGGCCACGACGTGGTCGCCGCCGCCGGTCTCTCCGCCGCCTCCGCCGAGCGCGCCGCCCGGCTGCTGCCCGGCGTGCCGCTGCTGCCCACCGACGAGGTGGTCCGCGCCGCCGACCTCGTCGTCCTGGCCGTCCCCGACGACACCCTCGGCGGACTCGTCGCCGGCCTGGCCGAGACCGGCGTCTGGCGGGCCGGTCAGCTCGCGTTCCACACCTCCGGCGCGCACGGGCTGGCGGTCCTCGCCCCCGCGGCCCGGGCCGGCGTCCTGCCCCTGGCGCTGCACCCCGCGATGACCTTCACCGGCGCCGCCGAGGACGCCGACCGGCTCGCCGGCGCCCCGTTCGGCGTCACCAGCGCCCCCGAGCACCGCCCCGTGGCCGAGACGCTGGTGCTGGAGATGGGCGGCGAGCCGTTCTTCGTCGCCGAGGCCGACCGGCGGCTGTACCACGCCGCGCTGGTCACCGGCGCCAACCACCTGGTCACCCTCGTCGCCGAGGCCGCGGACCTGCTCCGCACCGCCGGCGTGACCGAGCCCGCCCGCGTGCTGGCCCCGCTGCTCACCGCGGCGCTCGACAACGGCCTGCGCCGCGGCGACCGCGGCCTGACCGGGCCGGTCAGCCGGGGGGACGTCGGCACCGTCAGCGACCACCTCGAGACGCTGACCGACCGGGCGCCGGAGACCGTGGCCGCCTACGTCGCCATGGCCCAGCGCACCACCGAGCGCGCCCTGGCCGCCGGGCGGCTCAAGCGCCACGAGGGCGCACCGCTGCTCGACCTGCTGTACGAGGCCGGCGACCCCATGAGCTCGCGGTGACCGTCCCGCACGTCGCCGAGACCACCGCCGAGCTGGCCCGCCTGCGCGCGCAGCTGCCTGGCCCGGTGGCGCTGGTCCCGACCATGGGCGCGCTGCACGAGGGCCACCGGACGCTGGTGCGCGCCGCCCGCGAGCGGGCCGGCAGCGTCGTCGTCTCCGTCTTCGTCAACCCGACCCAGTTCGGTCCGGGGGAGGACTTCGACCGCTATCCCCGCACGTGGGACGCCGACCTCGCCGCGCTGGCCGAGGAGGGCGCCGACGTCGTCTTCCACCCGCCGGTGGAGGAGGTCTACCCGCCCGCGGCGCTCGGTGTGACCGTCGACCCGGGCGCGCTCGGCGGCGTCCTCGAGGGCGCGGTCCGGCCCGGTCACTTCGCCGGCGTCCTGACCGTCGTCGCCAAGCTGTTCGGGCTGACCCGGCCGGACCTCGCGTTCTTCGGCGAGAAGGACTACCAGCAGCTGACGCTCATCCGCGCCATGGCCCGCGAGCTGGCCCTGGGCCCGGAGGTCGTCGGCGTCCCGACCGTCCGGGAGGACGACGGCATGGCGCTGTCCTCCCGCAACCGCTACCTCAGCCCGGAACAGCGGGCCACCGCCGCGTCGTTGTCCCGGGCGCTGCGTGCCGGTGCCGCGGCCGGGCCGCACGGTGCCGACGCCGTCCTCACCGCCGCCCGCGAGGTGCTGGCCACCGCCCCGGAGCTGGTGCCGGACTACCTCGAGCTCACCGACCCCGACCTCGGCCCGGCCCCCGCCGCCGGTCCGGCCCGCCTGCTGGTCGCTGCCCGCGCCGGCACCACACGACTCCTCGACAACACCGCTGTCCGACTGGGGGACCCGTCATGATGCGCACGATGCTCAAGTCCAAGATCCACCGGGCGACGGTCACCCAGGCCGACCTGCACTACGTGGGGTCGGTGACGATCGACGAGGACCTCCTCGACGCCGCCGACCTGCTGCCGGGTGAGCAGGTCGCCATCGTCGACATCACCAACGGCGCCCGCCTGGAGACCTACGTCATCCCCGGCGAGCGGGGCACCGGTGTGATCGGGATCAACGGCGCGGCCGCGCACCTGGTCCACCCCGGCGACCTCGTCATCATGATCAGCTATGGCCTGATGGACGAGACCGAGGCCAAGAGCCACATCCCGAAGGTCGTGCACGTCGACGGCGCCAACCGCATCGTCGAGCTCGGCGGCGACCCGTCGGCGCCGGTGCCGGGCGCGGCCGACCAGAAGCGCAGCGACCTCGGCGTGCCGGTTCGGTGACCGCGCTGGCGGCCGACTCGATCACCGGGCTCCCACTGCGGCTCGCCGCGCCGGCGCCCGGCTGGGAGCTCGCCGCCGACGTCTGCGTCGTCGGCTCCGGGATCGCCGGACTGTGCGTCGCGCTGCACGCCCGCGCCGCCGGGCTGTCGGTCGCCGTCGTCACCAAGGTCCGCGTGGACGCCGGCTCGACCCGCTGGGCGCAGGGCGGGATCGCCGCCGTCCTCGACCCCGCCGACACCCCCGAGGCGCACGCCCGGGACACCGAGGTCGCCGGCGTCGGCCTGTGCGAGCCGGACGCCGTCGACGCGCTCGTGCACGAGGGCCCGGACCGGCTGCGCCAGCTGATGGACTGGGGCGCGGCGTTCGACCGCGACCCCTCCGGGCGGCTGCTGCTGACCCGCGAGGGCGGGCACTCCGCCGACCGCATCGTGCACGCCGGCGGCGACGCGACCGGGTCGGAGGTGCAGCGCGCCCTGCAGGACGCCGTGCGCGCCGACCCGGGGGTCATCCTGGTCGAGCACGCGATGGTGCTGGACCTGCTGACCGACGCCGACGGCCGCGCCGCGGGGGTCACCCTGCACGTGCTGGGCGAGGGCAGCGCCGACGGCGTCGGTGCGGTGCGCGCCCGCGCGGTCGTGCTCGCCACCGGGGGCATGGGCCAGGTCTACGCCGCCACCACCAACCCGTCGGTCTCCACCGGCGACGGCGTCGCGCTCGGCCTGCGCGCCGGGGCGGTCGCCACCGACCTCGAGTTCGTCCAGTTCCACCCCACGTCGCTCTACCTCGGCCCGGGAGCGCGCGGCCAGCAGCCGCTGGTCAGCGAGGCGCTGCGCGGCGAGGGGGCGGTGCTCCGCGACGGCGCGGGGGAGCGGTTCATGGTCGGGGTCCACCCGCTGGCCGAGCTCGCGCCCCGGGACGTCGTGGCCAAGGCGATCACCGGTGTCCAGCTGCGCGACCGTGTTCCGAACGTGTGGCTCGACGCCCGCGCGGTGCCCGACGTCGCCCGCCGGTTCCCCACCATCACGGCGAGCTCCCGGGCCATCGGCCTCGACCCGGCCACCGACCTCATCCCGGTCACCCCGGCGGCGCACTACGCCTCCGGCGGGCTGGTCACCGACCTGGCCGGGCGGACGACGGTGCCCGGCCTCTACGCCTGCGGGGAGGTGGCCTGCACCGGCGTCCACGGGGCGAACCGGCTGGCGTCGAACTCGCTGCTGGAGGGGCTGGTGTTCGCCGCCCGGATCGGTGCCGAGCTGGCCGCCCGGCTGCCCGAGCCGGCGGCGGTGCGGTTCCCCGCGGCCGCGCCGTCCGGCCTGCTGGACCCCGCGGGACGCCGGCAGGTCAGCGACACGATGTCGGCCCGGGTCGGGGCGCTGCGCAGCGGCACCGGCCTGGCCGAGGCGACCGACCGGCTGGCCGCGCTGGCCGCCGGGCTGAGCGGGGTGGCACCGGGCGTGGACAGCTGGGAGGCCACCGACCTGCTCACCGTCGCCAGCGCCGTCACCGCCGCGGCGGCCACCCGCGAGGAGACCCGCGGGTGCCACTGGCGGGAGGACCACCCTGAGACCGAGGAGGCCTGGCGGGTGCACCTGGACATCCGGCTCGATCCGCACGGACACCTGTCGGTGACCCGACGCCCCGTCGGCGCCCCGGTGGTGCAGCCGTGGTGAGCGACGCCCGGGACCTGAGCGGCACCGGGCTGACCGAGGCGTGGGTCGCCGAGCTGGTCGAGCGCACCCTCGCCGAGGACCTCACCGGCGGCGCCCCGCTGCCCAGCGAACCCGACCTCGCCGTCGCCCACGACGTCACCAGCGCCGCGACCGTGCCCGCCACCCAGTTCGGCACGGCCGACCTGGTCGCCCGCGCCGACGGCGTGGTCGCGGGCCTGCCGGTCGCCGCCCGGGTCTTCACCCGGCTGGCCCCCGGCGCGACGCTCACCGCGGTGGCCTCCGACGGCGACCGGGTGGCGCGCGGCGACGTCCTGCTGACCGTCCGCGGGCCGGTGCGCGCGTTGCTGGCCGCCGAGCGCAGCGCGCTCAACATCGCCAGCCGGGCCAGCGGCATCGCCACGCTCACCCGCCGCTGGGTGGACGCTGTCGAGGGCACCGGCGCAGTCGTCCTCGACACCCGCAAGACCACGCCCGGGCTGCGGGCGCTGGAGAAGTACGCCGTCCGCTGCGGCGGCGGCGCCAACAAGCGGATGGGCCTCTACGACGTGGCGATGGTGAAGGACAACCACGTCGCCGCCGCCGGGTCGGTGGCCGCCGCCGTCGCCGCCGTCCGCGAGCGCGCGCCCGGGGTGACCGTGCAGGTGGAGGTGGACGTGTCCGCGCAGGCGGTGGAGGCGGTCGAGGCCGGCGCGGACTTCCTGCTCTGCGACAACATGCCGCCCGCGGCCCTGCGCGAGGTCGTGGCCCTGGTGGCCGGACGGGCGGAGCTGGAGGCCACCGGCGGGCTGACGCTGGAAGTGGCCCGCGAGGTGGCGGAGACCGGCGTCGACTACCTGTCGGTGGGGGCGCTCACGCACTCGGCGCCGATCCTCGACCTGGCGCTGGACCTGCGGGCCTGAGCCGTGCTGCTCACCGTCGACGTCGGCAACAGCCAGACCGTCCTCGCCACCTTCGACGGCGACCGGCGGGTGGGCTGCTGGCGGGTCACCACCGCACCGCGGGCCACGTCCGACGAGCTCGGCATGCTCTGGAGGGGCCTGCTGCGCGACACCGTCGTCACCGGCGTCGCCGCCTGCTCCACGGTCCCCGCGCTGCTGCCGGCGCTGCGCCAGCTCCTGGACTCCCTCGACGTGCCGGTGGTCCTCATCGGCCCCGGCGTCCGGACCGGCGTCCCGCTGCACGTGGACAACCCGCGCGAGGTCGGCGCCGACCGGGTGGTGACCGCGCTGGCCGCGCACGAGCTGTTCGGCCGCGGCGCCGACGGGGGCTCCCGGCCGGTCGTGGTGGTCGACTTCGGCACGTCCACCAACGTCGACGCCGTCGGCCCCGACGGGCAGTTCCTCGGCGGCGCGCTCGCGCCCGGCGTCGAGGTCAGCCTCGAGGCGCTGGCCACCCGGGCGGCCCAGCTGCGGTCGGTCGAGCTCACCGTGCCGCCGCACGCCATCGGCAAGAACACCGTGGCCGCGCTGCAGTCCGGGCTGGTCCTCGGGTTCGCCGGCCTGGTCGACGGGCTCGTGTCCCGGATCGCCGCGGAGCTGGTCGCGCAGTTCGGGTCCGCCCCGGTCGTCGTCGCCACCGGCGGGCTGGCCCCGCTCGTCGCCGACAGCTGCAGCTCCATCGGCGAGCGCGAGCCCGACCTCACCGTCCACGGGCTGCGGCTGGCCTTCGAGCGGCAGCAGGGGGCAGGACGGCGTCCGGCGTCCCCGTAGGCTGGTCTCCCGTGAGTGAGGCAGCGCCCGTGGCCGACGACGTCGACGAACTCCCCGAGCAGCTCCGGGTCCGCCGGGCCAAGCTCGACCGGCTGCGGGACGGCGGTGTCGACCCCTACCCCGTGGCCGTCGCCCGGACCACCACGCTGGCCGACGTCCGCACCGCTCACCCCGACCTCCCGCCGGACACGATGACGGGTGTGACCGTCGGCGTCACCGGGCGGGTCATCTTCTCCCGCAACACCGGCAAGCTCTGCTTCGCGACGCTGCGCGAGGGGGACGCCGAGCTGCAGGTCATGCTCTCCCGCGACCGGGTGGGCGAGGAGTCCCTCGCCGCGTGGAAGTCCGACATCGACCTCGGTGACCACGTGCTGGTCTCCGGTGAGGTCGGGACGTCGCGGCGCGGCGAGCTCTCGGTGTTCGCCGACTCCTGGCAGCTGACCTCGAAGGCGCTGCGCCCGCTGCCGGTGGCGCACAAGCCGATGAGCGAGGAGCTGCGGGTCCGCCGCCGCTACGTCGACCTCATCGTCCGCGACGAGGCCCGGCGCACCGTGCGCCAGCGAGCCACGGTGATGTCGACGCTGCGCACCGGACTGGTCTCCCGCGGCTACCTCGAGGTCGAGACGCCGATGCTGCAGACCGTGCACGGCGGCGCCGCGGCCCGGCCGTTCCGGACGCACATGAACGCCTTCGACCTCGACCTGTACATGCGCATCGCGCCCGAGCTGTTCCTCAAGCGCTGCATCGTCGGCGGCCTGGACCGGGTGTTCGAGATCAACCGCAACTTCCGCAACGAGGGCGCCGACAGCACCCACTCGCCGGAGTTCGCGATGCTCGAGGCCTATCAGGCGTATGCCGACTACCAGGTGATGGCGACGCTGACCCGCGAGCTCACCCAGGAATGCTGCGCTGCCTTGTTCGGGGACCACGTGGCGCGGCACAACGACGGCACCGAGATCGACCTGTCGGGCGAGTGGCCGCAGATCCCGCTCTACACCGCGGTGTCCGAGGCCGTCGGCGAGGAGGTCACCCCGGAGACGCCGGTCGAGCGGCTGCGGGCGATCGCCGAGCGGCACGACGTCGGCGTCGACCCGGCGTGGGTGCCCGGCAAGGTGGTCGAGGAGCTCTTCGAGGCGCTGGTGCAGGACACCCTGCGGTCGCCGACCTTCGTCATCGACTACCCGCTGGACACCTCACCGCTGACCCGGGCGCACCGGTCGCAACCGGGCCTGGCCGAGAAGTGGGACCTCTACATCGCCGGCGTCGAGCGGGCCACCGCCTACTCCGAGCTGGTCGACCCGGTCGCGCAGCGGGATCGCTTCACCGCCCAGGCCGCGCTGGCGGCGGCCGGCGACCCCGAGGCGATGGCCCTGGACGAGGACTTCCTCGAGGCCCTCGAGTACGGCATGCCGCCCACGGGGGGCATGGGCATGGGCATGGACCGGCTGATGATGACGCTCACCGGTCTGGGAATCCGCGAGACCATCCTCTTCCCACTCGTGCGGCCGATTTCGACCTGAACCTCTGTGTCCCGTTTCACCCCATTGTGTGCGGTGTGCCGGAAAGTGTGCTGAATGCACTATGGTGCGGAGTGTCGATCGCGATCGCCTCTCAAGGGCGGTAAACCGCACCGGGAATGCCCGGGCACAGGGGAATGGGGAACAGGAATGGCTCGTAAGGTCCAGGTCATCCTCAGTGACGACCTCGACGAGAACCTGCCGGCCGACGAGACCGTGAGTTTCTCCCTCGACGGCACGAACTACGAGATCGACCTGTCGGAGAAGAACGCCGAGGAGATGCGCGAGGCGTTCTCCCGCTACGTGCAGGCCGCCCGCAAGGTGGGTCGCGGCAGCGGTCGCGCCTCCGGCGGCGGGCGCTCGCGGGCGACCGGTGGCGGCGGCCGGATGGACCGCGAGCAGGCCGGCGCCATCCGCGACTGGGCCCGCAAGAACGGCCACGCGGTCAGCGACCGCGGCCGCATCCCGGCCAGCGTCGTCGAGGCCTACGAGGCCGCGCACTGAGGGACGCCCCCTCGCCCCCGGCGCTCGCGCGTTCGTGCCGGGTCCGTGCGAGGGGGTCGCTCCAGCACGTCACCAGGCCCGGTCCCCGTTCGGGGGCCGGGCCGTCGTCGTCCCCGCGGCGGGGGCGGTGGCCTGACCTGCGCGACCAGGGACCAAGGGCCCTGGGGAACGAGGAACGGAACCGTCACGATCCGGATGTGAGCTCCGGTGTGGCGCACCCGACCGCCGCCGACGACGACAGCGAGCCGGGCGACCACTGGGCCGGTGCGGACGCCTCGCCGTGCGCACCGACCTTCACCGCCACCCTGGACCAGCGCCACGGCGTCATCCGGACCCGGGGCCACCTGGACGCGCTCGCCGCGGACCTCCTCCGCGGCAGCGTGGTCGCCCTGCAGCGCCAGGGGCACCGGCTGGTGACCGTCCGGATCGGCCCGTCGGCCACGATGGACGACGACGCGCGGACGGTGCTGGCCGACCTCGGCGCCCGGCTCGCCGCCGACGGCGTCCGGCTGGTGGTCGAGTGAGCCGCGGCGCGTGAGCTCGTCCCGGGCCGGCGGTCGTCCGCTCAGGGCGTAACGGGGCCGGAACACCGGCCGGGCACCATCGGTTGGACCGTGCAGTCCCTCTCCACCGCCCCGGCCGCGTGCCGACGGTGGAGCGGGGTCCGCGACTACAGTGGAAAGACCGGTGCCCCCGCGCGCCGACGGATGTCGGGTGCTCCTCTCCACCACGGGGAGGGCAGTGCCGGACCAGCCGGTCAGAGGAGAAGCAGCAGATGTTCGAACGGTTCACCGACCGAGCCCGCCGCGTGGTCGTCCTGGCCCAGGAAGAGGCCCGGATGCTCAACCACAACTACATCGGCACCGAGCACATCCTCCTGGGCCTGATCCACGAGGGTGAGGGCGTCGCTGCCAAGGCTCTCGAGTCCCTGGGCATCTCGCTGGAGGGTGTCCGCCAGCAGGTCGAGGAGATCATCGGGCAGGGCCAGCAGGCCCCGTCCGGTCACATCCCCTTCACCCCGCGGGCCAAGAAGGTGCTCGAGCTGTCCCTGCGCGAGGCGCTGCAACTCGGCCACAACTACATCGGCACCGAGCACATCCTGCTCGGCCTGATCCGCGAGGGTGAGGGCGTCGCCGCCCAGGTCCTCGTCAAGCTGGGCGCCGACCTCAACCGCGTCCGCCAGCAGGTCATCCAGCTGCTCTCCGGCTACCAGGGCAAGGAGCCGGCCGCGGCCGGCGGCCCGGCCGAGGGCACGCCGTCCACCTCGCTGGTGCTCGACCAGTTCGGCCGCAACCTGACCCAGGCCGCGCGCGACTCCAAGCTCGACCCGGTCATCGGGCGGGCCAAGGAGATCGAGCGGGTCATGCAGGTCCTCTCGCGGCGGACCAAGAACAACCCCGTCCTCATCGGTGAGCCCGGCGTCGGCAAGACCGCCGTCGTCGAGGGCCTGGCCCAGGCGATCGTCAAGGGCGAGGTGCCCGAGACGCTGAAGGACAAGCAGCTCTACACGCTCGACCTCGGCGCGCTCGTCGCCGGTTCCCGCTACCGCGGTGACTTCGAGGAGCGGCTGAAGAAGGTCCTCAAGGAGATCCGCACCCGCGGCGACATCATCCTGTTCATCGACGAGATCCACACCCTCGTCGGGGCCGGTGCCGCGGAGGGCGCGATCGACGCCGCCAGCATCCTCAAGCCGATGCTCGCCCGCGGTGAGCTGCAGACCATCGGCGCCACCACGCTCGACGAGTACCGCAAGCACCTGGAGAAGGACGCCGCCCTCGAGCGCCGCTTCCAGCCGATCCAGGTGGGCGAGCCGACGCTCACCCACACGATCGAGATCCTCAAGGGCCTGCGCGACCGCTACGAGGCGCACCACCGGATCAGCATCACCGACGGCGCCCTGGTCGCCGCCGCGACGCTGGCCGATCGGTACATCTCCGACCGCTTCCTGCCGGACAAGGCGATCGACCTGATCGACGAGGCCGGCGCCCGGATGCGGATCAAGCGGATGACCGCCCCGCCGGACCTGCGCGAGTTCGACGACCGGATCGCGGCCATCCGCCGCGAGAAGGAGTCGGCGATCGACGCCCAGGACTTCGAGAAGGCCGCGTCGCTGCGCGACAAGGAGAAGACCCTCCTGGCCGAGAAGGCCGAGCGCGAGAAGCAGTGGAAGGCCGGCGACATGGACGTCGTCGCCGAGGTCGACGACGAGCAGATCGCCGAGGTCCTCGCCAACTGGACCGGGATCCCCGTCTTCAAGCTCACGGAGGAGGAGACCACCCGACTCCTGCGCATGGAGGAGGAGCTCCACAAGCGGATCATCGGCCAGGAAGAGGCCATCAAGAGCGTCAGCCAGGCGATCCGGCGCACGCGGGCGGGCCTCAAGGACCCCCGCCGTCCCGGTGGCTCGTTCATCTTCGCCGGCCCCTCGGGTGTCGGTAAGACGGAGCTGGCGAAGGCGCTGGCGCAGTTCCTGTTCGGTGAGGACGACGCGCTCATCCAGATCGACATGGGTGAGTTCCACGACCGCTTCACCGTCTCGCGCCTGGTCGGTGCCCCTCCCGGCTACGTCGGCTACGACGAGGGTGGCCAGCTGACCGAGAAGGTGCGGCGCAAGCCGTTCTCGGTGGTCCTCTTCGACGAGATCGAGAAGGCGCACGCGGACGTGTTCAACACGCTCCTGCAGGTGCTGGAGGACGGCCGGCTCACCGACGGTCAGGGCCGGATCGTGGACTTCAAGAACACGATCCTGATCCTCACGACCAACCTCGGTACGCGGGACATCTCCAAGGCCGTGGGGCTGGGCTTCCAGGTCGGCAACGACACCCAGTCCAACTACGAGCGCATGAAGCTCAAGGTCAACGAGGAGCTCAAGCAGCACTTCCGGCCGGAGTTCCTCAACCGGATCGACGACATCGTCGTGTTCCACCAGCTGACCGAGGACGAGATCATCGAGATCGTCGACCTCATGGTCTCCCGCGTGGAGACCCAGCTGGCGAACAAGGACATGTCGCTCGAGATCACCCCGGCGGCCAAGAAGCTGCTCGCGCACCGTGGCTTCGACCCGGTGCTGGGTGCCCGGCCGCTGCGCCGGACCATCCAGCGCGAGATCGAGGACGCGCTGTCGGAGAAGATCCTCTACGGGGAGCTGACCGCCGGTCAGATCATCGTGGTGGATGTCGAGGGCGAGGGCGCCGACGCGAAGTTCACCTTCCGCGGCGAGACCAAGCCGATCGACCTCCCCGACACCCCGCCGGTCGCGCTGTCGGTCGGCGACGAGGAGCCGCCGGCCACCCAGGCCGAGTGACCTCGTAGGTCCGCACGACGGGGCCGTCTCCCATCCCGGGAGGCGGCCCCGTCGTCGTTCCACCCGGAGGACGACGGGGTGGTGCGCGAGGCGGGCACCCGCGGCGGACGCCGGTCTACGGCGGGCTGCTCATCGTGGCGGCGACGGCGGGCGCGACCCGTCGTGTGGGTCCAGGGCGCGGCCTGCCCGGCTGGCTGCGCGCCGTCCTCATGGTGGCCGCGCTCGTGGTGGCGCTCGCGGGCTGGCCGATGACCTTCCGCGACCTCAGCAACCCGAGCCGGCGCCGCTGAGCCGGCGACGCGCTGCGCCCGGCCGGCCACCACCGGTCGGCCGCCGCTTCGCCGTGTGCGCCGGCCGAGTGCGCAGTCGTGGTCGTCCGCGGCGGCGCGCCGTGTCGTGTCGGCGGCACCGACTGCACAGTCGGGGCAGGGCGCTCAGGCGGGGAGGTGGAACCGGCCGTCGACGATCTGCTCGACCAGGCCGTCGACGAGGAGCGAGTCCAGGCACCGGGCGCGCTGCACCGCGTCGGGCCAGGCCTCGTCGAGCAGAGCGGCCGTCACGGGGCCCTCAGCGGCCCGCAGGACGTCGAGCAGGCGGCCGCGCACCTGCCGGTCCGTCCCGGCGAACTTCTGCACCCTGCGGGCCGGACCGTCGTGTGCCGGGCAGCCCGCCCGGCGCCAGGCGCACTCGTTCCGCACCGGGCAGGCTCCGCACCGCGGCGTCCGGGCGACGCACACCAGCGCGCCGAGCTCCATGACCGCCACCGAGAAGCGCACCGCCCGCTCCGGATCCGCCGGCGCCAGCGCCGTGACGTCGGTGAGGTCCGAGGCCCGGGCGGTGCCCGCCTCGGCCCGCCCGTGCACCAGGCGCGCCACCACCCGGCGCACGTTGGTGTCGACCACCGGCTGGGGGTGGCCGTGCCCGAAACAGGCGACGGCGCGGGCGGTGTACGTGCCGATCCCCGGCAGGGCCTCCAGGGCCGCCACGTCGTGCGGGACGACGCCGCCGTGCCGCTCCACCAGGGCGACGGCCGCCTCCCGCAGCCGCAGCGCCCGCCGCGGGTAGCCGAGCTTGCCCCACGCGCGGATCACCTCGGCGGGGGAGACGGCGGCCAGTGCCGCAGGCGTCGGCCAGCGGGCCATCCACTCGCGCCAGACCGGCTCCACGCGGGCCACCGGGGTCTGCTGGAGCATCACCTCGCTGACGAGGACCGCCCACGGGTCGACGTCCGGACCGCGCCACGGCAGGTCGCGGGCAGCGGTGGCGAACCAGTCGACGAGGACCTCGCCGACGTGGTCCCCGCGCGTCGGTGAGGGGCTGGGCGAGCTGTCCACGGGGACCCAGTGTGCCGCCTGCCAGGGACGGCGTGCCGACACCGCCGGCTCCGGGCGGGCGCACTACGGTTCTCGGCGTGCTGCACCCGGTCGGACCCCTGCCCTCGGCGGTCTACTGGCGGCGCCGTCTCCTGCTCCTGCTCCTGGCCGTCGCCGTGCTCGGCGGCGGGGGCTGGCTGGTGGCGGCGACGGCGAGCGGGGGCCCGGGCGGTGCCACGGCGGCCGCGACACCGACCGGCACGACGCCGGCCGAGCCCACCGACCCGCCGGCCCTGGAACAGGTGGTGCCGTCCCTGGCCAGCGTGCGGACGCCGACGCCCCCGCCCGCGGTGCCCGAGGACCCCGCGCCGGTCGAGCCGGCTCCGGTCGAGACGCCGGCCGCACCCACCCCGGGCGGCCCCTGCAGCGACGACATGATCGCGCTGGAGGTGCGCAGCCCCGGCAGTGCCCCGGTGGGCGGACGGCCGACGTTCGAGCTGGCGGTCGCGAACGTCTCCGCCGTCCCGTGCGTGCGCGCGCTGGACAAGGAACTGCAGGAGATCGTGCTCTTCGACGGTGCCGGCACCCGGCTGTGGGGGAGCAACGACTGCTTCCCGGAGGTCAGCGACGACACCCGCACCCTGGCGCCGGGGGAGACGGTCTCGTTCCCGCTGGTCTGGGGCAGCCGCACGAGCGAGCCGACGTGCACCGCCGAGCGCGTCGTGCTGGGGGCGGGGCAGTACGTGCTGCGGGGCCGGCTGGACACCAAGGTCAGCGGCGACGCCCCGTTCGCGGTGGCGTAGGCGGCAGGACCCCCGCCCCTCCCTCAGCTGTAGCGGTCGAGGATCGAGGTCTCGGCCAGTCGCGACAGGCCCTCGCGGATGCCGCGGGCGCGGGCCTCGCCGACGCCCTCGACGGCGAGGAGGTCCTCGATCGTGGCGGCGAGGAGCTTCTGCAGCCCGCCGAAGTGGTCGACCAGGCGGTCGATGATGCCGGCCGGCAGCCGCGGCACGCGGGCCAGCAGCCGGTAGCCGCGCGGGCTGACCGGGGAGTCGAGCGCCTCCGCCGACGTCGGCAGCCCGTAGCAGCGGGCGACCGCGGAGAGGTCGAGCAGCTCGGTCGCCGACAGGGCCCGCAGATCGGTGAGCACCTGCTCGATCGTGCGGGGCCGGCGGGCGCCGCCGGGGAGGTAGTCGCGGACCAGCAGGCCGCGGTCCTCCTCGACGCCGGCGAGCATCTCGTCCAGCTGCAGGGCCAGCAGCCGACCGTCGGTGCCGAGCTCGACGACGAAGCCCTCGATCTCGTCGGCGATCCGCCGGACCATCTCCAGCCGCTGGCTGACGCTCATCGCGTCGCGGACGGTGACGAGGTCCTCGATCTCCAGCGCCGACAGCGTGCTGGCCACCTCGTCCAGCCGCAGCTTGTACCGCTCGAGGGCGGCCAGGGCCTGGTTGGCGCGGGCCAGGATCGTGGTCGGGTGCTCGAGGGTGTAGCGCCGGCCGGCCACGTAGACGCTGATGATGTGCATCGACTGGCTGACCGAGATCACCGGGAAGCCGGTCTGGACGGCGACCCGCTCCGCGGTGCGGTGCCGGGTGCCGGACTCCTCGGTCGGGACGGTCGGGTCGGGCATCAGGTGGACGCCGGCCCGCACGATCCGCGACCCGTCGTAGGAGACGATCACCGCGCCGTCCATCTTGGCCAGCTCCCGCAGCCGGGTGGCGGAGAGGGCGACGTCGAGGGCGAACCCGCCGGTGCAGATGGACTCCACCACGCGGTCGTACCCGAGCACGATCAGTGCGCCGGTGCGTCCGGCCAGGATCCGCTCCAAGCCGTCGCGCAGCGCCGTTCCGGGGGCGATGCGACCGAGCAGTTCCCGGAGCGCGACCTCGGGATCCACGGCGGGGGGCACGAGCGCTCCTGACGTTCGGTGTGGTGGCGGCTGAGTCTACGTGGCACCCGACCGTATCGGCCGGGGGTCGGAACTCACCCCACCGGATACGGCGACGGCCGTCCGGGAACGGTCACTGTGAGAACAGGCGGGCGAAGGCGGCCCCCATGTCGGGTACCTCGACCAGGCGCATGCCGCGCGGGGCCGGGCCGGCGTCCTCCGGCACGAGGGCGACCCGGTAGCCCTGGCGGGCGGCCTCGGCCAGCCGGCGGGAGGTGCCGCCCACGCGGCGGATCTCCCCGGACAGCCCGACCTCGCCGAGGGCGACCAGGCCCTGCGGCAGGGGGATGTCCTTGGCGGCGGAGGCGATGGCCAGGGCCAGGGCGAGGTCGGCCGCGGGCTCCGCGATGCGCACGCCGCCCACGGAGGCGGCGAAGACGTCTGCATCGGCGAGCCGCACCCCGCCGCGGCGCTCCACCACGGCGTTGACCATCGCCACCCGCTGGCTGTCCAGGCCGCTGACCGCCCGCCGGGGCGAGCCGCCGCCACCGGAGCCGGCGACGAGCGCCTGCACCTCCGCCAGCAGCGGGCGGCTGCCCTCCATCGTCACCGTGACGCAACTGCCGGGCACCGGGGCGGCCCGCCGGGACACGAACAGGTGGGACGGGTCGGGGACGCCGATGACCCCGCCGTCCCCGATCTCGAAGCAGCCGATCTCGTCGGCCGGGCCGAACCGGTTCTTGGCCGCCCGGATCAGCCGCAGGGTCGAGTGCCGCTCGCCGTCGAAGGAGATGACGACGTCGACGAGGTGCTCGAGGGCGCGGGGGCCCGCGATCGCGCCGTCCTTGGTGACGTGGCCGACCAGGATGGTGGTCATCCCGCGGCTCTTCGCGACGCCGGTCAGTGCGCTGGCCACCGCGCGCACCTGCGTGGCGCCACCGTCGGTGCCGTCGACCGCGGGGGAGCGCACCGTCTGCACGCTGTCGAGGACCAGCAGCGACGGCGCGACCTGCTCGACGTGGGCGAGGACGGCGGACAGCTCGGTCTCGGCGGCGAGGTAGAGGCGGTCGTGCAGGGCGCCGATCCGCTCGGCCCGCAGCCGCACCTGGGCCGCCGACTCCTCGCCGGACACCACCAGCGCGGGACCGTTCGAGGCGGCGACCCGGTGGGCCACCTCGAGCAGCAGCGTGGACTTGCCGACGCCCGGCTCGCCGGCGACCAGCAGCACCGCGCCCGGGACGAGACCGCCGCCCAGGACCCGGTCGAACTCCTCGATGCCGGTCGGGACGGCGCGCGCTGCGGCGAGCTCGACCTGGGCGATGGGCACGGCCGGCGCGGTGACCGGGCCGGCCGCCACGGCGCGCAGCGGGGACGCCGGGGCGCCGACCTCCTGCAGGGTGCCCCAGGCCTGACACTCGGGGCAGCGGCCGACCCACTTGGCCGAGGCGTAGCCGCACTCGGTGCAGCGGTGGGCGGGTCGGGCGGACTTCACTCCTGCGGGCACCCGGCGACGCTAACCGCCGGGTACGACAGTCCCGGACCGCCGCGCGGCTCAGCCGCCGGACTCGGGGTTGCCCCCGCCCGCCACCTCGGTGTCCTGCTCCTCGGACTCCTCCTCCGTGTGGAAGTCGAAGCCCTCCTCGCGGGGCTGCACCCGGTCCGGGTTCTCCACCATCGCGCGGACGGTCACCTCGCCGGCCTGCTCGAAGGTGAGGGTCAGCTCGAGGCTCTGGCCGGCGGTGAGCTCCTCGGTGAGGTCCGCCAGTTCGACGGTGAGGTCGCCGTCGCCCCCGATGAAGACGGTGGAGTTGCCGGGGACGGGGACGTCGACCTGGGAGCTGGCCGTGGCGGCGCCGCTGGCCGGGGCGGTGGTCGTGGCCGCGCCGCCGGTCGCCGACGGGGAACCGGGGACGGCGGGGGAGGCGCTGGCCTGGCCGGTCACCACCACGCCGTCGAAGCCCTCGCCCTCGATGCCGACGAGCGTGTCCTCCTCGTTCCCGGAGTTGATGACCGCCATGGTCAGCGCGGCGTCGTCACCGGCCTCGTAGCGCCCCTCGTCGGGGTGCTCCAGGGTGACCTTGCGGAGGGTGATCGAGCCCACCTGGGCCTCGGCGCCGACCTTGTCCCGGTTCTGGGTGGCGGTCTGCGTCACCTGCCCGGCGCTGCACGCGGTGAGCGCGATCGGGCTGAGGAGCAGGGCACCCATCGTGGCGGCGCGCAGTGCGCGGTTCACAGCCGTCGACCTCCAGGGACGTGCCGGCCACCGCACGTCGATGGCCCGGGTCGCGCCGAGCCTAACGCCCGTCCCCCTGCCCCCGCCGGGAGGGAACCGGTGCGGTGGCGCCGCGGCCGGACCGGGCGGCGGCCGTCGCGCACCCGTCCGGGTGACCGCGGTGCAGATCCCCTGCCCGACTGCCGATCCCGAAGGAGTGCGGGGACCGGCGAGGGGAGGCGCGGTGCGGACGGGACTGCCGTTCGACGACGTCCTGGCCGCGGCCCAGGCCGGGGCCGCATGGGCCTTCGAGGTGCTCTACCGCGACCTCGCGCCGGCGGTGACCGGCTACCTGCGACTGCACGGGGCGGCCGAGCCCGACGACCTGGCCAGCGAGACGTTCATCGGCGTCCTCACCGGGCTCGGGGGCTTCCGCGGCGACGAGGACGCCCTGCGGGCATGGGTCTTCACCATCGCCCACCGGCGACTGGTCGACGACTGGCGGCGGCGCGGACGCCGTCCGCAGGTGACCGACGACGACGCGGTGCTCCACGAGCTCGGCGGGGGCGATGCCGAGGACGACGCACTGGTGCGGATCGGTGCCGCGGACGTCCACCGGCTCTGCGGCACCCTCCCCGGCGACCAGCGGACCGTGCTCCTCCTGCGGGTCCTCGGCGACCTCACCGTCGAGCAGGTGGCGCGTGTGCTCGGCCGCTCCGTGGGCTCGGTCAAGGCCCTGCAGCGGCGTGGCCTGCGCAGCCTGCGCACCGCCCTCGAGAGCGTTCCACCCGAACGGGTGACCGCCCCCGCGCACCCTTCTGTGGCCCTCCTGCGATGACGAGGACGAGATGACCATCCCAGCCGACGCCCGAGCCGCCGAGGAGGCCTTCGAGGCCTGCCTCGCCGGCCGTCCGGTACCCGACGGCGCCTCCGGCCTGGCCGCGTTCACCGACGCGGTCCGGGCCGGCGCCACGGTGCCGGGACGGCCGAACGCGCCCCTGGCCGAGCTGCTGGCGACCGGTCTCCTCACCCCCATCCAGGAACCGTCCTGCGGGACGGCCGGGCCCACCGCCCGGACCTCACGGAAGAGGCCACGCATGCTGCTCACCACCCTCGCCGCCAAGATCGCCTCGGCCGGCGTCCTCGCCAAGGCGGCCGCCGGCACCGGCGCCGTCGTGGTCGCCGTCGCCGGCGCCACCACCGCCGGCGCCCTCACCACGCCGCCGGAGCCGGCTCCGGTCGTCGAGACCGTCGTCTCCGACCAGCCCACGGACCCCACTCTCGAGCCGACCGACCCCGCCCTCGAGCCGACCGGCAGCGGTGACGGGACGCAGGCGGGCACGGAGAGCGGGAGCGGCTCCGAGGTCCCCGCCGGGGGTGAGGAGGCCCAGACCTCCGCCGAGGAGGGCGAGATCCCCGCCGAGCCGCAGGCGCGCGTCGACGAGGCGCCGGTCGACGACGCCGCCGCCAAGACGGCGTGGCAGGCCGGGCCCACCCCCGGCCAGTCGCACGGCGAGTGGGTCAGCGAGGGGGCCCGCCGTGGCTGGGTCGACGGCGGCACCGTCAGCAGCCAGGCGCGCCAGCGCAACGCCAAGCCCACCCAGGCGCCCGCCCCGGTGGACGAGCCGGTCGCGGAGCGGCCGGTCGTGGAGGAGCCGGTCGTCGAGCAGCCGGCGGCGGCCCCGGCCGCGCAGGTCGCCGACAGCGGCACCGGCCACGGCAACGCCGGCGGCAACGGCAACGGCAACGGCAACGGCCGGAAGTGATCCCTGCCGGTGGGGCCGCGGTCAGGTGACCGCGGCCCCGCCGGCCAGCAGGAGGACGACGTCCAGCACCGTCAGCAGCATGACGGCGGGGAACGCCAGCCGCCGGAACCGGGGACTGCCCGCGAGCGCCGCGACCGCGACGGCGGGCACCGCGAGCGCGAGCCCCACCCAGGCCGCCGCGGTCGGCGGCCCGGCGGGACCGAGGACGAGCACCAGGGACGCCCCGCCCAGCAGGAGCGCGCCGAGGACGGCGGAGACGCGGGCGCCCAGCCGGTGGGGGAGCCCGCGCACGCCGGTGGCCAGGTCGTCCTCGATGTCGGGCGCGACGTTGGCCAGGTGTGCGGCCGCGCCGAGCGCCCCGCCGGCGGCGACCAGCCACCACGGCGCGACCGGGGCGCCAGGCGCGGCGGCGACCACGCCGGCGGGCAGCGCGCCGAAGCCGGTCACGTAGGGCACGGCCGAGGCAGCGGTCCGCTTCAGGCCGGCGTTGTAGGCCCACCCGCTGGCCACCAGCACCAGCAGCAGCAGACCGGGCACGAGGCCGAGCAGCAGCGACAGGACGACGGCCGCCGCGACCGCGGCCAGGGCCAGCGAGCGCAGCAGCGCGGGTGCGACCGCGCCCTGCACGACCGGTTTGTCGGCCCGGGCGACGGCGCGGTCGCGGTCCGCGTCGAGCCAGTCGTTGCTCCAACCGATGGAGGCCTGACCAGCGAGGACGGCCAGCCCCACGAGCGCCACCCGCCCCGCCGGGCACCCGGCGGCGACGGCCAGGAGGGTGGCCACCACGGTCACCGCGACCGCGGGGCCGGGGTGGGTGGCCAGCACCAGTGCGCGGGCGGTCACCCCCGGCGACGCTGGGTGTGCAGGCACATCGACCACGCTGCTGTCAACCCCTCCCCGGTACTTCATAGGGCGGCTGACCTGCGGGTTTACGAATCTGGGCCGTCCCGTTCGTCAGTTTGCCGTGGTAACCTGTGGACAGCGAAAGGGGTCACACACACATGGGCTTCACTGTCGGCGAGACCGTTGTCTACCCGCACCACGGTGCCGCGCTCATCGAGGCGATCGAGAAGCGGGTCATCAAGGGTGAAGAGAAGGCCTACCTCGTGCTGAAGGTCGCCCAGGGCGACCTCACCGTGCGCGTGCCGGCCGACAACGCAGAGATCGTCGGCGTCCGTGACGTCGTCGGTCAGGAGGGGCTGAACCGGGTCTTCGAGGTCCTGCGTGCCCCGCACACCGAGGAGCCGACCAACTGGTCGCGCCGCTACAAGGCCAACCTCGAGAAGCTCGCCTCCGGTGACGTGAACAAGGTCGCCGAGGTCGTCCGCGACCTGTGGCGTCGCGACAAGGACCGTGGCCTCTCCGCCGGCGAGAAGCGCATGCTCTCCAAGGCCCGCCAGATCCTGGTCAGCGAGCTCGCGCTCGCCGAGGGCACCAACGAGGACAAGGCCGAGGTGCTCCTCGACGAGGTCCTCGCCAGCTGAGCCCGGGCTCGGCTGACCTCCGCACGTCCCAGACCACTCCCGTGCACGCTGTCGGCATCGTCGCAGCGGCCGGGAGTGGTCTGCGTCTGGGGGCCGATCGGCCGAAGGCGCTGGTCCCGCTCGGTGGGCGGGCGCTGGTCTGCTGGGCCGTGGACACCCTCCGGGACGCCGGTGTGGCCGACGTGGTGGTCGCCGTCCCGGCGCAGGAGCTCGGCGCCTTCGCGACGGTGCTGCCCGCGGACGTGCGGCTGGTCGCGGGCGGCGCCACCCGGACCGCGTCGGTCCGGGCCGCCCTCACCGCGGCCACCGACCACGCCGACGCGGTGCTGGTGCACGACGCCGCCCGTCCGCTGACCCCGCCGGACGTCGTCCGGCGCGTGCTGGGCGCCCTCGACGCCGGCGCCGCGGCCGTGGTCCCCGTCCTCCCGGTGACCGACACGACCGTCACCGTGGACGACGACGGCGTGCTGACCGGCACCCTGCCGCGGGAGGCGCTGCGGCGGGTGCAGACCCCGCAGGGCTTCGCCCGGGCCGCCCTCGCCGCGGCCTACGCGGCCCTGCCCGAGGACGCCGAGCTCACCGACGACGCCGCGGTCGTCCGTGCCGCCGGCCTGCCGGTCGCCACGGTGGCCGGTGACGAGCGGGCGGCGAAGGTGACCGTCGCCCACGACCTGGCCCTCGCCGAGTTGCTCGTGAGGACGACGGGCGAGCGAGCATCGCAGGGAGCGCCAGCGACCGGGGAGCGGGACGAGCCCGAGGTCGAGCCATCAGCGAGGCTGGGCGCCCGCCGGTGAGCGCCGAGCTGCCGCGGGTCGGCCTGGGGGTCGACGTCCACCCGATCCAGGCCGGCCGGCCCTGCTGGCTGGCCGGGCTGGAGTGGCCGGGGGTCGACGGCTGCGCCGGCCACTCCGACGGGGACGTCGTGGCCCACGCCCTGACCGACGCCGTCCTCTCGGCCGCCGGGCTGGGCGACATCGGTGGGCTGCTCGGCACCGACGACCCCCGGTGGGCCGGCGCCCGCGGGGTGGCGGTGCTCGAGCACGTGCGCGCCACGCTCGCCGCCGCCGGGTGGCGGGTCGGCAACGCCGCGGTGCAGCTGGTCGGGAACAGTCCCAAGGTGGGGCCGCGCCGGGCCGAGGCCGAGGCGGTGCTGTCGGCGGCCCTCGGCGCGCCGGTCAGCGTCACCGCCACCACGACCGACGGCCTGGGCCTCACCGGCCGGGGCGAGGGCCGCGCGGCGATGGCGACCGCGCTGGTGGTCCGGGTGGACGCCGGACCGACCTGACCACCGCGGCTCCGTAGACTCCCCGCGGTGAGCCTCCGCCTGTACGACACGGCCGCCCGCGCGGTCCGCGACTTCACGCCCCTGCGTGCGGGCCAGGCCTCCATGTACGTCTGCGGGCTCACCCCCCAGGGCCCGCCGCACGTGGGGCACGTGCGGTCGGCACTCGTCTTCGACGTGCTGCGCCGCTGGCTCACCGCCGGCGGCCTCGAGGTCACCTACGTCCGCAACGTCACCGACGTCGACGACAAGATCCTCACCAAGGCCGCCGAGAACGGCGTGCCGTGGTGGGCCTGGGCGTACCGCTACGAGCTGGCGGTCACCTCCGCCTACGAGGTCCTCGGGGTGCTGCCGCCGACCTACGAGCCGCGGGCCACGGGCCACGTCCCCGACATGGTGGCGCTGATCGAGCGGCTCATCGAGCGCGGGCACGCCTACGCCGTCGACGGCGACGTCTACTTCGACGTCCGCAGCTTCCCCGGCTACGGCGAGCTGACCCGGCAGACGCTCGGTGATCTCCAGCCGGCCGCCGACACCGAGTCCGACGAGCGCAAGCGCGACCCCCGCGACTTCGCACTGTGGAAGGCCGCCAAGCCCGGCGAGCCGGACACCGCTGCCTGGCCGACACCGTGGGGCCGCGGCCGGCCCGGCTGGCACATCGAGTGCTCGGCGATGGCCGAGCGGTACCTCGGCGCCGAGTTCGACCTCCACGGTGGCGGACTCGACCTGCGCTTCCCGCACCACGAGAACGAGCGCGCCCAGTCGATGGCCGCCGGTGACGGGTTCGCGCGGTACTGGCTGCACCACGGCTGGGTCACCCTCGGCGGCGAGAAGATGAGCAAGTCGCTGGGCAACACCGCGCAGGTCGACGAGGTCGTCAAGCGGGTGCGGCCGGTGGAGCTGCGCTACTACCTGGTCGCCCCGCACTACCGGTCGACGATCGAGTTCACCGACGCCGCGCTCGCCGAGGCCGGAGCGGCCTACCGGCGGCTGGAGTCGTTCGTGCGGCGGGCGGCCGAACGGGTCGGCGAGGGAGCCGGCAAGCCGGAGCTGGCGCCGGAGTTCCGCGCCGCGATGGACGACGACCTGGGCACCCCGGCCGCGATCGCCGCCGTCCACGAGGCGGTGCGGCACGGCAACAGCGCGCTGTCCGAGGGCCGGGACGAGGCGGTGGCGGCGGCGCTGGGCTCGGTGCGCGCCATGCTCGGCGTGCTGGGCCTGGACCCGCTCGACCCGCGCTGGTCCGCCGGCGGGGGCGACGACCGGCTGACCGAGGTCACCGGCGGGCTGGTGGCGCTGGCGCTGGAGCAGCGGCAGGCCGCCCGCGCGCGCAAGGACTACGCGGCCGCCGACGCGATCCGCGACCAGCTCGCCGGTCTCGGCGTGCAGGTCGAGGACACCCCGAACGGACCCCGATGGGAGCTGAGCCGCTGATGGCCGGCAACAGTCAGCGACGGGGCCGCAGCAGCGGCGCCGGCAAGAAGACGGCGACCGCGGGGACCGGCGGCAAGAACCGCCGGGCGCTGGCCGGCCGCGGCGCCACCCCGCCGGCCGAGGCCCGTACCGGGCACCCCGCGCAGCGCCGGGCCCAGGCCGACGCGCGGCGGCGGGCCGAGCGGGACCGCAGCCGGCAGCGGGCCGAGGAGGCCCCCGAGCTGCTGCTGGGCCGCAACCCGGTGGTCGAGGCGCTGCGGGCGCAGATCCCCGCGACCGCGCTGTACGTCGTCACCGGCGACACCACCCGCGGCGCCCTCGACGAACGGATCGCCGAGGCCATCGCGCTCGCCGGTGACCGCGGGCTGCCGCTGCTGGAGGTCGGCAAGGCCGAGTTCGACCGGATGTCGAACGGAGCGCTGCACCAGGGCATCGGCCTGCAGGTGCCGCCGTACCAGTACGCCCACCCGGACGACCTGCTCGACCTGGCCCGCGACTCGGGCCGGCCGCCCCTGGTCGTCGCCATGGACGGCGTCACCGATCCGCGCAACCTCGGCGCCGTCGTCCGGTCGGCCGCCGCGTTCGACGCGCACGGCGTCGTCGTGCCGCAGCGCCGCTCGGTGGGCATGACAGCCTCGGCGTGGCGCACCAGCGCCGGCGCCGCCGCGCGGCTGCCGGTCGCGCGCGCGGTCAACCTGGCCCGCGCCCTGGGCTCCTACCAGGACGCCGGGCTCATGACCGTGGGCCTGGCCGGCGACGGGGACGTCGACGTGCACGAGTTCGACGGGTTCGCCGACCCGGTCGCGCTCGTGGTGGGCGCCGAGGGCGCCGGGCTGTCGCGGCTGGTGCGCGAGCGCTGCGACCTCGTCGTCCGCATCCCCATCGCGCGGGACACCGAGTCGCTGAACGTGAGCGTCGCCGCGGGCATCGCGCTGTACGCCGCCGCCTCCGCCCGCCGCTCCAGCGGAGGCTGAGCGCGCAGGTCTCCTGCGCCGTCAGCCTCCGCTAGCTGTAGTGCCCAGCACGGTTGCTGACGGCGACCCGGGTGATCGGGGGTTGTCCGCCGAGTGCGGTGTGGCTGCGGTGATGGTTGTAGGTGTGCAGCCAGTCGGGCAAGGCTGCGGCTCGCTCGGCTGA